>CAYOOU010000008.1:16511-26920 GCA_964405635.1 uncultured Piscirickettsiaceae bacterium | reverse complement strand
GTATCTTTTAGCGCGCCTCGGTCAATGGCAACATTATTACCAATAGAGACTCGATTACCAATCACGACTCGACCAATTTGAGGGATTTTCTCCCAGCGACCTTGGCGAGGTGCCCAACCAAAACCATCACCACCAATGACAGTGCCTGCTTCAATAATTACATTTTCTCCCAGCACACAATCGTGATGAATCACCACATTGGGACCTATTCGACAACCTTCACCAATTTGTACATTGCGTCCAATAAAAGCCCCTTCGGCAATATAGCTATGCGCACCAATTTGTGCATTGGCTTCTACCGTCACAAAAGCAGAAATTTGTGTGGTCGGATCAACGACTGCCCCACCATTTACCTCCGCCTTGGGATGAATGCCGGGCTTAACCGCTGGAAATGGATTTAACAGTTGTGCTACGATGGCATAGGCGTAATAGGCATCTTGAACCAATAACTGAACTGAGGACAATCCTTCGACAGCTTCTCGCAGAATCACTACCTCCGCTTGGGTTTGAGATAACTGCGTTTTGAGCTTGGGGTTATTAAAGAAGGTAATGTGCTTTTGTTGAGCCTCATCAAGCGGGGCAACCTGCTCTATTTCAATGGCATCCAAATCTAACTGCTCTGCGTCTGGCCAGCACTGAGTCTCAACCCCTCGTGCTTCCAATCCTTTAATAATTTGAGAGAGCTTCACCACGGCCTACTTATTAAATTCTGTTTTTTGCTGTTTATTTACCTTTTCCAAATAGGCCAATACCTTTTGCGTCACATCCAAACGGTTATTGGTGTAAGCAATGCCCTCGTAAAGGATCAAATCAAAGTGCTCCGCCTGCCCCACTTTTTTAATCGCCTGATTGACCAACTTTTGAATCTGGGCCAACTCTTCATTACGACGCAGATTCAACAGTTCTTGAATATCATTCTGCTTGCGCTGTACTTCTCGCGATAGCAAGGCCAACTCTCGCTCTTTCGCCTGCTTCTGAGACTCACTCATCACCAGTTTATTTTTGGCATAAGTGGTTTGCTTTTTATTCAAATCCGCCACTAACTTTTGCAGTGTTTTCTGTTGCGGCAAAAACTCTTGCTCTAACTTTTTGCTCGCAGCAATGGCTTGTGGAGCTTTTTCTAACAGCATAGCGACATTGACCACCCCAAGTTTAATCGGTCTATCTGCCGCCTGGGCATTTAGCATCAAAGAGAGCCAGGTCATCACAACCAAAGTTTGAACCAGTTTTATCATGTTCTTGCATCCTCAAATTATTGTTAAGTCATTTTATAAAAATTCTAACGGCTTTGCACAAATTCCATCTATATATTTACAAGGGCACTCCCAAAACAAACTGGAAAGTTTGCAAGGCATCTGCATCACTGTAACCCACAGGTCTGGCCAAGCTAAAGGAGAGTGGTCCTACTGGCGTAATCCATGATAGCCCCAACCCGATACTGCTTCGCAATGTTTTAAAGGCAAAATTGGACGCTTTTGCATAAACATTTCCGACATCCATAAACAGTGTTACACGCATATTACTGGAATCCTCAATAAATGGCATGGGAGAGACCAAGGCAAAAGTGGTAACGGCCTTAAACTGCCCTCCCTTTGGACTGCTGCTGCCATCTGTGAGGTAATCATAGTGCTCCCCTAAAGAGTTCGGCTCAAAACCTCGAATGCTGCCAATGCCCCCTGCATAGAAGTTCTCATAGAAAGGCAGTCCTTTAAATTTACCAAGACCGTCTCCATAGGAAAGGCCTAGTTTTAGCTTAAAGTTAATGGCCGAAGTAATTGGGTGATACCATTTTTCATCCAAATACACCTTATAAAACCCTATATTACCTGCTGTTGGAGCAGTTACCGTTACATTAACAGAAGTGGAATGCCCCTTAGTAGGAAAGTAGAAGCCATTCTTATTATCAAAGCGCCACCCCATAGAGAGGCTTGCTGTATTACTATGCTTACCATATTTGGCAATATGATCGGTACAGACCGTAAAAGTGCTGGCACAAACCAGTGCTTGATCCTGTACACTTAAACCATAGTTCAACCGAGTGTTTTCTGATGCAGGGTAAGAAAGGTTTAAGCTACCTCCAAAACTATTTGTAGTGTAATCAGCCACACCCAACTCAGCCGCATCAATCTCGTTTAAGAATACGCCATAGCCCAAACTTACCCCTTCAGGCGTAAAGTAAGGATCCGTTAAATTAAAATTAAGCGTTTTCGTCGATTTACTAAAGTTGGCCTTTAAGTCTAGGCGGTTACCTGTTCCAATTAAGTTGCGTTCTGACAACCCAAGATTAAACCCTGCTCCATCAAGCTGTGAATAAGTTACTCCCGCAGTGAAGGAGCCTGTAGGCTGCTCTTGTAGCTTAACCACCAAATCCACTTGGTCAGCAGCCACTCGACGGGTTTCAATCTCCACGCCTTTAAAGTAACCTAAACGCTGAATTCGGCTTTTTGAGCTTCTTACCGCCTTTAGAGAATAAGGCGCGCCTTCAAACTGCCGCATCTCCCGTCGAATCACATGATCTTGTGTTCGAGTGTTATCTTCAATAAGGATCTTACGAACATAGACCCGATCCTTTGGCTCAACCCTAAAGTCTAAAGTAACTGTATGTTTATCATCATCAAACTTCGTCAAAGGCTCCACTTGAGCAAAAGCATAGCCCTCCTCACTCAGACGATCCCGCAGACGATTCATAGCTGCAATGATTTTGCTACGAGAAAAAAGGTCGCCCTCCTTAATTTTCACCAAAGTTTTTAATTCTTCAGGCTTTAAAATCGTTTCGCCAGAGAATTTTATCTGAGAAATGTGAAACTGAGCCCCCTCTTCCATATTTATGGTGACAAACACCTGCGTGTAATCCAAAGACAGGCTAACCTGAGAAGAGCGAATTTTAAAGCGGGCAAAACCGTTATCCATATACAAAGTACGAATGGTCTCTAGGTCTGCTTGCAGCTTGGGCTTAGCATACTTATCACCATCACCAATCAACGTATCTTCAGACAGCAACAGACGGCTTTTTATTTTCTCATCACGATAATAATAGTTCCCCACCAAAGTGATCCGCCCAATGGTGGCGGGCTTACCTTCCACAATGACCAATTTCAAGGCAACTCGATTACGCGGCAGTGGAGTCACTTTTATAGCAATGTCTGCACCATAGTACCCCTGATTTTGATAGCGCCGCTTCAAATCTAGCACGACACGATCCAGTGTTAATTGATTAAAGATACGCCCTTTTTTAATCCCTAGCAACTCTAAAGCAGAGGTCATATCTTCAGTGTTGATAAGCTCATTGCCCTCCATCTTAATCTCTGCAATGGCAGGCCGCTCTGTTACTTTGAGAACAAGGGCGTTCGCTTCCCCTTGATACACTTGAATATCCGAGAAAAAGTGAGTTTGATAAAGGGAACGAATGATTTCCTTTACTTTCGTATCATCAACTTTTTCACCGATCTCCACTGGCAAATAGCTATGAATGGTCTCATAACTGATCCGCTGGTTGCCCACAACCTCAATGGCTTTCACCTGAAAATCCACCGCCTGGGCAACACTGCCCCACAATAACAACCAACAAATCAAAAATGGTTTAATCGTAAAAAATAGAAAGGATGAAAAGTGTTTAAACATGGTTTCTCTTTATGGTTTAGGAAGCAGTCAGTCTGCTCAGATCATTTAAAATGGCAAATAGGGTTAAACTTAAAATCAAAAACAGCCCCACCATCTGGGCAGCCCCCTGCACCGATTCACTTAAGGGTTTACCTCGTACCATCTCAATCAAATACAATAGCAAGTGCCCGCCATCTAAAACAGGAATGGGTAATAAATTCAATATTCCTAAGCTCAGACTCAATACAGCAAGGAAGCTAATAAAGCTAATCCAACCACTTTGCAGCGCTTGGCCTGAAACCTGAGCAATTCCGATGGGGCCCGACAGACTCTCGGTGCCTACCGCACCCGTGAGCATTTTTTGAATCATCTGTCCCGTTAGGGAGGCAAGAGATAAACTCTTCTCAACCCCTAGTTGTAATGAATCCAACAATCCATAGGACTGCTTAACCAAATAGGGTTTAAGTTGATCTGACGAGAATTTTACCGCCGCACCAATAAACCCTTTAGGGTCCCCTTCAACGACCTTTTCTCCAACTGTCAGCTTCAGTTGCAATTTCTGCCCTTGGCGCAAAACGGTAAAAACTGCCTCAATCCTAGGGTGACCTGCTACCCACTGCACCAACTGTTGCCAATGCTCAATCGTTTGACCATTAATCGCCACAACCTGGTCTCCAGGCTGCAACCCTGCAAGCTGTGCGGGGGAATTGGGCAGGACCTTATCAATAACAGGCGGTACTGGCGGACGATAGACCTTTAAGCCATTGGTCTCAAACCACTGTTTTAACAGAATCGATACATCGCCTCCTTGAGAGAGAGCCTGACTTAAGTTGTGTTCAGCAGGGGGCTGTAAATCCACCTCTAAATACCGCGTTCCCTCAAAAGCCCTGACGATTATCTGGTGAGACTTAGGCTGCTCTCCATCTGTTAAAATCGCATTCAAAAACTTCTGCTGAAAGTCTTGCCAACTGCGGATAGGTTGACCATCTAACTCTACCACCTCCCAGGGCTGTGTCTTGGCTTGAGAGACTTCTACCAAAGGTTTAAGTTGCGGTACGCCCCACCAGAAAACAAAGGCAAATGCCAGCCAGGCAAACACTAAATTGATGACAGGACCAGCCAACACCACCAAAAACCGCTTCCAGACAGGCTGACGGTTAAAGGCACGAGGCAAATCCACTTCTGCTACAGGCCCTTCTCGCTCATCGGTAAACTTAACATAGCCCCCTAAAGGAATGGCGGCCACTTGAAACTGCGTCTCTCCGCGCTGTTTTACCCAAATCGGTTTACCAAAACCAATGGAAAACTTCTCAACTTTGATATTAAACAGACGGCCAGCAATATAGTGCCCCCACTCATGCAGCGTCACCAAAATACCCAAAGCCAATAGAAAGCCGAATACCGACCAGATAAAGGTCATACTAAAAGACTCCCCAACCATAGTAAGGCAAATAGAGGCATGGCAATCAGCAGGCTGTCAATGCGATCTAGAATCCCGCCATGACCAGGCAAAATTTTACCACTGTCTTTTAAACCCACCTGTCGCTTCAGTACACTCTGGAACAGATCTCCAAAAACGGAAAGTAGCGCTATAAGGGTCGCCAAAACAGCAAACCAAACAGGAGAAAGGTGACCGTGTTCAATAATACTCATACCTCCCAGCAGCAATACTCCAAAAGAGAGTAGCCCCCCCCCTATCACCCCTTCCCAAGTTTTTCCTGGGCTGACATGCACCGCCAGTTTTGTTTTTCCAAAACGGCGTCCACTAAAATAGGCACCCGTATCAATTGACCAAATGGCAAGCATAGAGAGTAAGATTTCTGCAGGGCTTAAAATTTCTCGCAACACCACCATAGAATAGGTAAATAGCGCAATAACCCACACACCTAACAGTAGCGTCACACCCGGGTGCTTTACTACAGACTGGCCTTGATTTTTTTGATACTTTACCACCAGACTCATCACAATCACCATTAAAGGCAACACAGTTAAAAGGGGCAGTGCGGTAGTGGCATAGGATGATTTCAAACTAGCGTGCCAGTCAACCAGTCCAAAAGTCACCAGCAACACCACTAAGACATAGGCAATACGCTCTTGCAATCGTGTTCTCTGCGCAAAGGCTGCCCACTCCCACGCGGATACAGCTGCCACGGCTAAAAAAGTCCACTGCCATGCTTGCATGGATGCCCCAAACAGCAACCATAAAATCCCTGCAACCAATAATAAAGCGGTAAGAATGCGTTGTTTAAGCATCAGACGGTTTCTCCAGTTCTGCTTTAACTTGCTCGCTGGTTTTACCAAAACGACGTTCTCTTTTTGTATAGCTCTCTATCGCCTTATCCAGCTCTTTTTCTGCAAAATTAGGCCAAAGGGTCTCGGTAAAATAGAGTTCAGTATAGGCACTTTGCCAGATAAGAAAATTGGAAATACGCTGCTCACCACCGGTACGAATCAACAGGTCAGGTTGTGGCTGTTCAGCCAAACAGACAAACTGCCCAAGCGCTTCTTCGGTTAATTCTTCTATTTGAGCTTCAGGATTGGCTTGGTGCCACTTTTTCACCGCCTGCACAATATCCCATCGCCCACCATAATTTGCTGCCACATTCAGTTGCAAGCCGGTATTATTTGCCGTTTGGCTCTCCGCCTTGTCAATATGCTCAACAATCTCTGGGGCAAACCCTTGCGTATCGCCAATCACCTTTAACCGCACATTATTCTCATTGAGTTTTTTTACCTCTCGTTGCAAGGCAGACAAAAATAGCTGCATCAACTGAGAAACCTCTTCAGGGGGCCGCTTCCAGTTTTCCGTACTAAAGGCAAATAGAGTCAATGACTCTACCCCTAGTTTTGCACAATAAGAAACAATTTTTTTAACATTTTTCACCCCTTTCTGGTGCCCCATAAAACGAGGTAAAAAACGCTTTTTGGCCCATCGACCATTTCCATCCATAATAATGGCAATGTGTTTTGGCAGTTGACTCATAATTTTTCCAAAATAAAAAGGCCCGTTAAACCAAGTCTAACGAGCCGCAATCACACTCAATCACTTTCTGCGGCAGACTGTGCATTATGCCGCAAATGAGGGATTTTTTCAGCTATATTTCCAACAATGCCTTCTCTTTTTCTTCCAGCATTTTTTCAACTTGAGCGACAAATTTATCCGTAATCTTCTGAATCTCATCTTCAGCTCGGTGTGCTTCGTCTTCAGTAATTTCCTTCTCTTTCAATAGAGATTTAATATCACCATTAGCATCACGACGGATATTGCGAATCGCTACCCGAGCATTTTCTGCCTCTTGTCGCGCCAGCTTGGTAAATTCTCTACGGCGCTCTTCAGTCAACATCGGCATAGGCACTCGGATCAAATTGCCATTGGTGGAAGGGTTAACCCCTAAATCTGACTGCATAATCGCCTTTTCCACCTTCTGCAACATTGGTTGCTCCCAAGGCTGAACCGTTAAGGTGCGAGCATCTTCCACATTAATATTTGCCACTTGACTGATAGGCACTTCTGATCCGTAGTACTCCACCTTAATACTATCTAAAATGCTGGGATGGGCACGCCCGGTACGGATTTTGGCAAAGTGAGATTCTAAACTCTCAATTGACTTCTGCATCCGCTGCTCAGCATCTTGTTTAATCTCATTTAACATTAAGCTTTCTCCTTTATCCTTTCATCCTCTCTACAACCAAGGTTCCCTCATCTTCCCCCTGAAGGATCCTTTTTACGGCATCTTTTTTAAACATATCAAAAACTCGAATCGGCATTTTATGATCGCGACACAAAACAAACGCGGTCAAATCCATCACCTGCAACTGCTTCTCAATCACTTCATCATAACTCAACACTGAGTAACGCGTCGCAGAGGCGTCTTTAAAAGGATCTGCCGTATAAATTCCATCTACCTTGGTGGCTTTTAATACAATATCCGCTTCCACCTCAATACCCCGTAGAGCGGCGGCAGTATCAGTAGTAAAGAAAGGGTTACCGGTACCAGCAGCAAAAATCACAACCTCTCCCGCCTGTAACTTTTTCTTTGCCTCATTGGCATTAAAGCCCACCGCCACGCTCTCAATGGGCATCGCAGACATAATCGTCGCAGTCATGCCGGCAGCTTCTATTACATCACGCAAAGCCAAGGCATTCATTACGGTTGCCATCATCCCCATCTGGTCACCCGTGGTGCGTTGAATCTGCGTTCCCTGAATCTGTACACCTCGAAAGAGATTACCCCCACCGACAACAATAGCAATCTCCGCCCCGATAGACTTGGCCGACTTAATCTGCGCCACCACCTTTTCTAAGGTTGCCGATTCCAGACCAAAATCATTCTCCCCCATTAGGGCTTCGCCGCTAAACTTCAATAAAACTCTTTGATAAGTCAGTGCCATATTCTACTCACAATTTAATTTGTCTTATTTATAAAGGCTTCTAGAAAAGTGCTACTTAAACCATTTTGGATAGTAAAGCGGTTGGCGGTACGATGCTGCGCCTTGCTCGTGGAAGGCTGTAGAAGCCGTTGGCGAAATAGACGGAAAAGCAAGCCAACTGTCTGAGCGAAGCGAGTTTTGGCTTGCCCGACTATGAGCCTTACGGATTCACAGACTGGAGCGCTCAAGGCGCAGTTTCGTGCCGCCACCCTTCGTACAAGACTTCCCTAAACCTTTATAAATAAAACAAAGGCCACACCTAGTTGCCGGCAAGCCGACAACCCGTGTAGCCTCAATTAAAAAAAGATTAACCTTGCTGAGCCAAGCGAGCTGCTTCAGCAACTTCCTCTGCGAAGTTGGTCTCTCCTTTCTCAATTCCTTCACCCACTTCAAAGCGGATAAAGTCTACAACTTTTGCATCGTTAGCTTTTAATAGCTTCTCAATGGTTTGATCAGGATCCTTAACAAAAGGCTGACCCACCAAAGTCACCTCTTGCAAGAACTTACGCATACGCCCTTCAATCATCTTCTCAATGATCTCCATTGGCTTGCCACTTTCCTGAGCCTGTTCGATTTGGAAAGCACGCTCTTTTTCTACAACCGCAGGATCTAGGCTATCTGCATCCAATGCTTGAGGGTTAGTAGCAGCAATGTGCATAGCAATATCGCGAGCCAACGCTTCATCTCCACCTTCGATGGCTACGATTACACCAATCTTTTCACCGTGCTGGTAGCTGCCCACCAAGCCAGTGGTCTCCAACTCACCAATGCGACGAATGGTCATATTCTCACCGATTTTAGCAATCAGCTCACGACGACATTCATCAACAGTCATGCCGCTAGCCATCTTCTCATTCAAGATCGCTTCAGGATCAACCACATTACGCTCAAGTACAATTTGAGCCACTTCTTCTGCAAAATCTTTGAACTCATCGCCTTTGGCTACGAAGTCTGTTTCACAGTTAACTTCAGCAATGGCACCTTTTTTCTTATCTTCAGAAATGGCAATCGCAATACGACCTTCTGCCGCTACACGACCTGCTTTCTTATCCGCTCCAGCCATCCCCTTCTTACGAAGGAACTCAATAGCGGCTTCCATGTCACCATCAACTTCTGCCAAAGCTTTTTTACAATCCATCATGCCTGCGCCAGTGGTTTCACGCAGTTCTTTAACCATTTTTGCTGTAATTGCTGCCATGATTCTTTTCCTTAATTTTGATTCAATACTAAAAAACCAAATCCCACCTACAGAGACCTTTGCACAAGTGAATCCACGGCTAAAAATGGCTAAAATTCCCCTACTCTTCGTTGGAAAACTTGCCAATAGCGTACTATTGGCTGCATTTCCCGCCTAGATTAGGAAAATTTTATCTCATTTTTAGCTCGCGTCTTACTCATGCAAATGTCTCTAACAAACATTAGGCAGGACTGGGAATTCTGGAAATTTGCTACGAAAAAACAGAAAAATTAAGCTTCTGCCGTTTCGTCTGCTTCAACGAAGTCATCACCTTTTACTGCAGTGGTAATGCTATCTTTACCTTCAATTACAGCATCTGCTGCTGCAGAGCAGTAAAGCTTAATTGCACGAATTGCATCATCATTTCCTGGAATCACATAGTCTACTTCACGCGGATCGTGGTTGGTATCTACTACACCAATCACAGGGATACCTAGGTGCTTCGCTTCATTAATTGCGATGTGCTCTTTACCGGTATCGATAACAAAAATTGCATCTGGCATGGCACGCATATCTTTAATCCCGCCCAAAGCACGCTCAAGCTTCTCTTTTTTACGGGTTAACATCAGGGCTTCTTTCTTAGTTAGCTTAGCCATGGTGCCATCAGCTTCCATCGCCTCTAGCTCTTTCAAACGCTTAATAGACTGCTTAATGGTTTTGAAGTTGGTCAACATACCACCCAACCAACGGTGGTTGACATAAGGCATACCACAACGCTTAGCTTCTGCTTCTACAAGATCCTGAGCAGCTGGCTTGGTGCCCACGAACAATACAGTACCTTTATCAGCGGCAATCTTGCCCATAAAGTTTAAAGCATCATTCAAAAGAGGCAATGTTTTCTCTAGGTTGACAATATGAATTTTGTTGCGGGCACCAAAGATGAAAGGTGCCATTTTTGGATTCCAGTAACGAGTTTGGTGACCGAAGTGGACACCGGCTTCTAGCAGTTGACGCATGGTAACTTTTGCCATGATTATTTCTCCATATTTGGGTTAAACCTCCATTTATCCAACACCTGAACCGATAGGTTTCGGCACCCCAGGGGTTGTTCTGATAAATGTGCGGATTTCTGTTAAAATTCACCTTTATTTGAAGGCGGCGGCATTTATACCATAGCACGCTGAAATACTCAAGAAAAACC
>CAYOOU010000008.1:9565-16411 GCA_964405635.1 uncultured Piscirickettsiaceae bacterium | reverse complement strand
TATTTGAAGGCGGCGGCATTTATACCATAGCACGCTGAAATACTCAAGAAAAACCTAAGCCCAAATTCTCAGATAGAAATTGGATAAAGCGTGCTACACCTTGTCTGCTAGGGGCTTGCAAAAAGTCTTAGCTTCACCCATCGGTTAAGCGGGCATTTTTTGTGAGTTCATAGCGGGCAAGGGGTAGTGCGATTTGCCGATTTCTATCTGAGGATTTGGGCTAAGAATTAACCTAGGACACACTTTTTCATGGCAATTAAAATTAAAACCCCAGAAGAACTAGAAAAAATGCGCATCGCTGGCAAGTTGGCTGCCGATGTACTTGTGATGATCGAACCCCACGTTAAGGCAGGTGTCACCACGGGTGAGCTGAACCAGATTATGCACACCTATATGACTGAAGTACAAGGCACCATCCCAGCCACCCTTAACTACCACGGGTTTCCCGCTTCCAGTTGCATCTCCATTAACCATGTAGTCTGCCACGGCATTCCTGATGACAACAAAAAACTGAAAAAAGGCGACATTGTGAATATTGATGTCACCGTCATTAAAGACGGCTACCATGGTGACACCAGCCGAATGTTTGAAGTGGGTGAGGTCAAGCCTTTTGCCCACCGCCTCTGCCAAGTAGCACACGAATGTCTATGGCTAGGCATAGAGCAAGTAAAGCCTGGCAATACACTTTATGATGTCGCCACCGCCATTGAGAGACACGCCAAAAAAAATAACTTTTCAGTCGTAAAAGAGTATTGTGGGCATGGAATCGGTGCTGAATTTCATGAGGAACCACAAGTATTACACTATGCCGCTCCCGAGCTTTTTAATATTGTACTTGAACCCGGCATGGTCTTTACTGTGGAGCCAATGATTAACCTTGGCAAACCCGATATTAAAGTCTTAGGCGATAAATGGACAGTGGTGACTAAAGATCGTAAGCTCTCCGCCCAGTGGGAACACACCCTAGCCGTCACCGAAGAGGGCTTTGAGATCTTTACCCTTCGCCCTAACGAAACCCCTGTTCTGCCATAGTCTTAAAGGAGCCCCTAATGTCTGCCAGTCAAGAAAACACTCTACCCTCTTTCATTCAAGCCCTTCATTCAGGCAACAACAAAGAGACCCTAATGGCTGGCAAACAGGTGCTAAAAAACTTTAACGATTACCAGTTCCAAAGTTTTGAAGCGGGCACTAGCATTGCTCAACTACTACAAGAGCGCAGCCTGTTTATTGACCAACTTCTCAAGCAGATATGGAAACACTTTCTGCCATCGTCAGCCCAAGCTACCCTAATTGCGGTGGGGGGATATGGCCGAGAAGAGATGCAACCCTACTCAGATGTCGATCTTTTAGTCGTGTGCGAGTCCTGTGATGCTTTAGCCGATGCACTCTCTCCCTTCTTTACTCTACTGTGGGACTTGGGCTTTAATGTGGGACATGCAGTGCGAACCGTGGCGGAGTGCAAAGAAGCAGGGCTGGAAGATATTGTCACCGCTACCAATTTACTTGAGGCGCGCTGGATTACTGGCGACTATACACTCTTTGAGCAGGTACAAGCCCTATGGAAGCAGCCAGATTTTTGGCCCAGCCAACAGTTTTTTACCGCCAAAAGTGAAGAGCAGCAACGCAGACACGCCCGCTTTCATGACACAGTTTACCAACTGGAACCCAATATTAAAGAGAGTTTAGGTGGGCTGCGAGACATTCAAACCATCTTCTGGGTTTCTAAACGCCACTTTAACGCCAACTCCATTAATGACTTAGTGCGCCATCAGTTCATTACGCCTACCGAGTACCAAGAGCTGGAAGCCGCCTATCTCCACCTCAACCGTATTCGCTTTGCCCTCCACATGCTGAAAAAACAGCATGAAGATCGCCTGCTATTTGAAAATCAGCAAAAGGTCGCAGTACTATTTGGCTATCAAGACAACGAAGATAAGCTGGCAGTTGAACAGTTCATGAGCAGTTACTACCGCAATGTGCAAATTACCATCAATCTGAATGAAGCCTTACTGCAGCACTTCCGAGAAGACATCTTTGCCACCAATACCCCAAAAACCACCCAAATCAACCCCCGTTTTCAAATTATTGACCGCTATTTAGATATTCGAGTACCCGACCTTTTTGACCAAAACCCCACCGCCATTTTTGAAACCTTTATCATTTTAGAGCACTACAAAACAGAGATTGACGGCATTCGTGCTCGCACCATTCGCAGCATTCGCCGCCATCTACACAAAATTGACGACAGCTTTCGCAAAGACCCCATTAACAAAGCACTGTTTATCGAAATTTTGCGCCAACCTCAAGGGGTGTATGCTTCACTCAAGCGAATGCACACCTACGGCATTCTCGCCGCCTATCTTCCTACTTTTAAAAAAATCAGTGGGCTGATGCAATTTAATATTTTTCACGCCTACACCGTCGATGAACACACCATTTTGGTCATTCGCAACCTGCGTCGCTTCTTTATTGAAGCCTTTGCCTATGAGTACCCCACCGCTCACAAAGTCGCCACACAAATATGCAAGCCCGAAGTACTATTTCTGGCTGGCCTATTCCACGATATTGCCAAAGGGCGTGGCGGCAGGCATGAAGTATTAGGAGCGGAAGATGCCTACCAATTCTGTCAAGCCCACAACCTACCGGAAAAAGACACCAAAATGGTCAGCTGGCTAGTTCGACACCACTTAGACTTTTCCGACTTTGCTCAACGTTGCGACCTCTCTGACCCCAGTGAGATTCAACAATTCGCCAAAATTGTCAAAGATCAAGAGCATTTGGACTACCTCTACTTGCTCACCCTAGCCGATGTCATCTCCACCTCCGATGGCGTGTGGAATGACTGGAAAAATGCCCTATTCCTGCAACTCTATAACGAAACCACCCAGATGCTGGACAGCACCACCCAGAGCCCCAAAAACAAAAAAAACAAAGCACTGCAAAATCAAGAGAAAGCTCGAGAGCTGCTCAGCAAACGCGGGGTCACCTCTGCCGACTATGGCAACCTATGGCAAGGTTTTGAGAAAACCGACTTCTTTAGCCGTCAAACCCCTGCCGAAATTGCCCGTCTCACTAAAAAACTGTATCAAACAGACTTTAAGGGCCTACTCATCAACTTCGAGCCTACGACACATAGGGGAGCCTCGGAACTGATGGTCTTTATGCCCGATAGAGACTACCTATTTGCCGACATCACCCATATTATTGAAAGGCAGAATCTCAATATTGTAGAAGCCAAAATCTACTCCTCCTATCAGGCAGGGGAACAGAGCATGACCTTGGTACTGATTTATCTATTAGACGCCCAACAGCAGCCTATTACCGATGACAACCTCATTCAAAAACTCATTACCCAATTTAGCAAAGTCGTCTCACACCCCATTACCCCCGAACCGCCCAGAACACAACCCATTCCTCGACGAATGCGTTGCTTTGAAACCCCAACCCGTATTGAGTTTCACGAAAAGTCAAAACGCTATACCGAATTATTAATTGAAACCAAAGACATTCCAGGGCTACTCTCTCGAATCGCCCTAGCCTTTAAAGCGTGTCACATTCGAGTACACGATGCTAAAATCAATACAGTGGGCGAAAAAGTAGAAGATCACTTCCTGATCAGCACACCAGAAAATCAAGCCTTAAGCCCAGAACAGCAAGAACAACTGAGCACAACCCTCGTCGATTTAATTGAAACGGACTAAAGAGACCTTTACACAAGATGAATCCACGGCTAAAAATGGCTAAAATCCCCCTACTCTTCGTTGGAAAACTTGCCAATAGCTGGCTATTAGCTGCATTTTCCGCCTCGATTAGGAAAATTTTAGCTCATTTTTATCTCGCGTCTCACTTATGCAAAGGTCTCTAAAACTTTACTATGTCAAACACCCTATTTTGGCTCAACACCCTACTGGTTATTCTCAGCCTTAGCCACATGCTCTACCAACGGCGACCGGCTCAGAGCCTAATTGCTTGGTTGCTGGCACTGATTCTGATTCCTTTTGGCGGTGTTCTACTCTACTTTATCTTCGGCTCTCGAAAAGTGCTCTACCGCAAGCCCAAACCCCTGATTAACTTTGAACACCTCAGAGACATCAACGCCACCACCGCGATAGAGGGCAAGCTCTCTGCTACCCTAGCCAAACTGATTGAAGGCAACCACCTCACCCCACCCAGCCCCAATAATCGCCTACAGGTCTATACCGATGCCGAAGAAGCCTTTGCCGCCATGCTCCAAGCCATTGAGCAGGCCCAAGAGACGATCTATCTTGAAACCTATATTTTTGAGCTGGACATCACCGGCCAAACCCTACTGGAACTGCTGGCAAAAAAGGCTCAGCAGGGGCTCAAAGTCTGCCTGTTGATTGACGCTTTTGGCGCCATACCGCTCTATCTGCAGCCCAAAAAACTCGCAACCTACCGCCAAGCGGGCGTGGAAGTTGCCTTTTTTCACCCCTTTGAAACCCTGTTAAAAAATCGCATCAACCTCCGTACTCACCGCAAAATCTACCTGATTGACGAGCAAATTCTCTTTACTGGCGGCATCAACCTCTCCAAAGACTACCTCACCCCACCAGGTGCCAGCGTAGAGCACCCCAGTTGGATCGACCTCTGCTTCCAAATCCAAGGCGACGACTGCCTACCCTATGTCACCGTATTCAAAGAGGATTGGCGCTACACTACCGGCAAAACTTTACTCACTTCATCAGAACCCAAAAAACTGGCTAAAATCCCCAGTTCTGCTAAAGACTTTCACCCTATTTTGTTGCAAGCCGTTCCTTCTGGACCCGATATTGAAAGCGATGCCCTTCTAGAAACCCTACTCCAAGCCATTTTGGCAGCAGAAAAAAGCATCACTCTAGTTACCCCCTACCTTATTCCTAGCCATGATGTACTCGATGCCATACAAATCGCTCTAAAAAAAGGCGTGCAAGTAACACTGCTCACACCAGAGAAAACCGATCACCTCATTTTTGACTGGGGACGCAGCTCCTACATGCGAGAGCTACATGAAATGGGGGCACAAATTTTCTGCTATGGACACAATATGGTACATGCCAAGCTGCTCATTTTTGATGGCGAAGTCTGTATGCTGGGCTCTGCCAATTTGGACTACCGCTCTTTACTGGTCAACTATGAGATGGTCAGCTTTGCCTATGACCACGCTTTAGCCAAGCAGATGCAGTGGTGGGTAGACGAATTGATCCAAGTATCCCCCCCTTACCATCCCAACCCATCCAAAACGGTGCAAGCTGTGGAAAACCTGTTCCGCATGATCACCCCATTGCTATAGAGAAAGCCGATGCTAAAACCTCAACAACAGCCTGCTCCCCTCAGCACCCAAAACTCAAGCCACCCTTTGCCTAACCGCTTTAACCTACTGGTATGGAATCTACAAAAAACCCCAGCAGAACAACTGAACCCTCAGCGACTACAGCAGTTTATTCCAGTGCTCACACACACCCCCGTGCACCTCTATGCATTACAAGAAGCCGCTATTCACCAACCTGAACAGGGCTACCTGAACCTGCCTTACTCTATGAGCTGCAATATTCAAGGCAAACGCCGAAGCTACGGTGTGGTCACTGCCAGTGACTACCAGATGATTTGTGTAGAGCAGTTTCTTACCCAACGGCGAGAGCTTGGGTTTCTCACCCACAAAAGTGCCCTGCTCACTGCCCACTTTTTTGCTGACAACCAACCTCTCTATCTACTCAACCTCCATGCCATGGTTTTTGTCCCCTACTTCTTCTTTAAAAAAGAGCTGCGGCGGCTATCTAACCTTATTGCTGGCTTACAAAACCCTCTGATTATCAGCGGTGACTTTAACACCTGGAACCGAAAACGCAGTCAGTTACTTCACGACTGCTTAGGTCAATTTCAGCTACAACAAGCCCCAATCGAAACCCCACAACACATTAAGTCCATCTACCGACACCCCTTGGATCACATCTACTATCGAGGACTCAACCTACTTCAGGCGCAAGCCTTCAATGTCCCTCAGTGCTCCGACCACAACCCACTGCTGGCACAGTTTGAATACTTACCAACACAACATTAAAAAACATCAACCATGAATATCTGTCTACACCCTCAAGCTCCAGAAACGCTATTGCCTCAACAAAAGTCCCCTGCGGCCTTACAAGCGCAATTACAACTCACTCTCTGCTCAGGTACATTTCCCGAAAATGGGATGATGCTCGGGTGGCAACAAAACCGACTGGCGCTCTTTAGCGCCCCCAAAACCGCCATTGATATTGATTTCTGCTCTGGCAAGCTACTGCACCGCCTTAAATTTGGCGGTGGCAAAGGTCAACCTTTAGCCAAGGCCGTCGGCTTTCATAAATATGACCATTTCTCCATTATAGATACCACAGCCGGTTTAGCTGGTGACAGCTTTGTATTTGCCTCACTTATGGCCAAAAGCCAAAATTCGGGACAAGTAACACTGATTGAACGACACCCGGTAGTGGCTAGCCTAATTGAAGATGCCCTAATTCGAGGACAAGCCTGCGACTTATCCGAAGTACAAGCTATTGTGCAAAAAATGCAACTCCACTGTGGTGCGGCGGCAGAGCTGCTGCCCAGCCTGCCGCCCTCCGAGGTCATCTATCTCGATCCTATGTATCCCGAAAAAAAGAAAAAAGCGGCCGTCAAAAAAGGCATGCAAGCCCTGCAACAACTGGTCGGCCCCGATCAAGACAGCGAAATCCTGCTGCAAGCGGCTTTGGACTGTGCGATAAAGCGAGTAGTGGTCAAACGCCCTAAAGGTGCTCCCCCTCTCAAAGGCCCAACACCCAATGCCTCAGTGCAAAGCCCCAACACCCGTTATGACCTATACCTAAAAGT
>CAYOOU010000008.1:2348-9465 GCA_964405635.1 uncultured Piscirickettsiaceae bacterium | reverse complement strand
TAAAAATCAGCTAAGATAGAAGCATGAAAGTCCCTCAACCCGCTTCAAGTCCACAAACTGCCACAGCTAAGCCTACCACTGCAACCACAGGGGGCACTAGCGGCATTACGGGTTCCGCCGCTTCACTCAAAGCCTTAAACTTACAGCCTGGACAGTTACTCAATATTAAGGTTGTCAATCTCCAGGGTAACCGCCTCACCTTTACCTTACCCAACCAAAATCCCCCTCAAACCTACCAGGCAGAAACCCAAAGTCCCGTCAAATCGGGACAATCCTACACGGTCAAAGTTATCGCAACCCAACCCAAACTCCAGCTCCAACTGCAGCCCGCTGCGAATACGCAAGGCACACAACCCTCTCAACTCTATCGCCAACTGCTGCCCAATATGCAACCGCTCGCTCAAGCCTTGCAACAGCTCTCCCAGCCTGAACTCCTTAAACAACTACCCGCTCAACTCCAACAGCAAATTCAAAAACTGCTAGACAGCCTATTCAAGCCCAACAAACACTTAAGTGGCAAACAGCTTAAACAAGCCACCGAAAACAGCGGCCTCTTTTTAGAAAACCAACTTAGCAGAGCCGGCCAAGGCAAATCCTCTCTCCCCCATCAAGACCTAAAAGCCCAACTACTCAAACTGCAAACAGCACTTAGCCAATCCAATGCCGACCCCAGTCTGCAAAAAGCCAAAATCTTAGTGGACAAAATGCTAAACCGCATTACCTTGAACCAAATTCAGAGCATTGAAAGCCCCTGGTTAGTCACTGATCTACCAGTTGCCCCCAACCCTTACTTTAAGCAGATTAATCTCCAAGTTCGAGCACAGCCTCAAGCTGAGAGCCAAGCTTGGCAACTCACCCTCAACCTTGAGACCGAAGAAGGGCTTTGGCAAAACCTTTTGCACTTTAATGCCGACAATGAGTTACGACTCAATATCTGGATTGAAAACCCAGCACTTCGTGGAAAGGTCGCCACAGAAGAAGCCAGCTTACGGAAGCAGCTAAAAGATGCAGGCATAACACTCAAACAGATTAGCTACCTACAAGCCCCGCCCGATACTCCCAAACAAGAACTCCCCACTTTGATTGACATTAAAATATGAGCAAACACCTACAGAAAAGCAAAACAGGCAAAAGAAAAACTGCCGTTGCCCTAAAGTATGATGGACAAGGGGCGCCTAAAGTCACGGCCAAAGGTTCTGGGCATTTGGCTGAGCAGATTCTTAAACTGGCTCAAGCCCATCAAATCCCCATTCAACAAGAACATGAACTAGTAGAGCTATTGGCACAAATTGAGCTGGAACAAGAGATCCCCGAAGCTCTGTTTGAAGCCGTGGCACAAATTCTTGCCTTTGCCTATCAAATCAGCCAAAAGCCTGTTCCTCACAAACACCATGAACAACCCTGAACAGAGCTTGAAGATACATTAGCACCCCCTTAAATGCTTGCTATAATATCGCCTCTAAAAAACAGAAGGAAGACCCATGAAAAAACAGACGATTACGCTTATTTCTGGCCTAATACTTAGTGGCCTAATCATGGCAACCTCTGCGCAAGCAGAAATTAGACCTCTGGGAGACGACCTACAAAAAAGCCGCACCCTAGACCTTTGCGGCAACTACTACGACAATCAAAACGAAAAACAGAAAAAAGCCATTGTCAAAGAGCTGGAGCGCCGAGCTCAGTTGGGCTTTAAAGATTACAAAGACCTGAAACAGCACCAAATTCAACGCCACCATATTGAAAAAGGCATGACCATGTGTGGCATGTATATGGCCAATGGAAAGCCACTTAAAGAAGGGGTACGTCAACTACGACCATTCGTATTCAAAGCAGTGCATGTCTATCCCAAACACTATGTCGTGACCGAGATGGGCATGGTCGTCGATGTGATGGATCGCAAAAAAGGCACCATGCCACCTAAGTTGGTTCACGAAAAGCCTAAAGTCCAACCTGCACCTATCCTGATGGACGCCCCTGGCGGACAAGCTCGCCATCATTCATATCCGACAGAAGTCGAAACGCAAAGCAACACAAAATAACCCTCAAAAATACCAAAATCCCCAGCCCTGCCCTTAAGTATTCGTGGCAGGACTGGGAATTCTGATAAATTCTTCGCAAATTTCGCCAATTCTTAACCTTCAGCAAAGCGTTTTGATTAAAATAGCAAGGTTAACTCAATAAGAGACCTTTGCACGAGTGAGACGCGAGCTAAAAATGAGATAAAATTTTCCTAATCGAGGCGGAAAACGCAGGGAATAGCCCTCTATTGCCAAGTTTTCCAACGAAGAGTAGGGGAATTTTAGCCATTTTTAGCCGTGGATTCACTCGTGCAAAGGTCTCAATAAATTCAAGGAGCATATCCATGACACAAGATGAAATGAAGCAACTAGTGGCTAAAGCAGCCATTGAATATATAGAACCCGATACCATTATTGGTGTAGGTACTGGCTCTACAGCCAACTTCTTTATTGATGAGCTGGCAAAAATCAAACACAAGATTGAAGGTACTGTTGCCAGCTCAGAAGCTTCTGCTGAGCGTTTAAAATCTCACGGCATTCCTGTTTTAGACTTAAACACCGTGCCAGAAATCTCTGTCTATATAGATGGCGCTGATGAAGCAGATCGCCACTTGCACCTGACAAAAGGCGGCGGCGGTGCACTCACTCGGGAAAAGATTGTTCTGGCGGTTTCTAAAAAGTTTGTTTGCATCGCTGATGAGTCTAAAAAAGTGGACATTCTCGGCAAGTTCCCCCTGCCAATTGAAGTCATTCCCATGGCACGTAGCTATGTCGCACGAGAGATTGTTAAGCGCTTCGGTGGCGAACCTGTTTTGCGTGAAGGCTTTGTGACCGACAATGGCAATGTGATTTTAGATGTACACGGTTTGGAAATTGTTGACCCTGCTGGACTGGAAACCGAGCTGAACAATATTGTCGGCGTTGTTACCAATGGTTTATTTGCACGCCGTAAAGCCGATGTGATTCTGTATGGAACACCTAATGGTGTAGAAGTTGTTACTGACTAAATACCCAGGAAAAGCGAATGCAAAATCTAGGCAGTAAAATTTTTGGTGCTCTGGTCATTGCACTGTTAGCCACCTTAGTCTATCTCACCATCTTCTCTGATGGCTTAGGACAAGCGCCAGATCTCAAAGTTCAAACTACCCAAGGGCAAACTATAAACTTGGCCAAACCGATGAAACCGGTACTGGTCAATTTCTGGGCCACCACCTGCCCTGGGTGTGTAATGGAGATGCCCAAACTGGCAGAAATGAAACAGCGGCTGGGAGACCGGTTTGAACTGGTGGCTGTATCCATGAGCTATGATCCTGAGATGCAGGTGCAGAAGTTTATTCAAAGCCACCCCTACCCCTTTACCTTTGTGATGGACAAAGAGGACAAAATCGCTCAAGCCTTTGGCGGCATTCAACTCACCCCAACCAGCTTTTTGATTGCCCCCAATGGCAAAATTGTCTATCAAAAAATTGGCGAAGTGGACTTCCAGCAGGTGGAAGAGCGTATTAAACAGATGAGCCCACAACTTAAATAATATCCATGTCAATTCAAGGTCTCTATGTCATTACCGATCCTCAGCTGAGCCCTGGTACACAACTGCTATCAGATGTGGAAGCCGCTCTCAAAGGCGGTGCACAGGTAGTACAATATCGAGACAAGATCAGCGGTGACTTAGATAAACTGGCCAATGCCAAATATCTGCAATCCCTCTGCCAACAGTATGGTGCCACCTTTATTATCAATGATGATATTGAGCTGGCAAAACTGATTGGGGCAGACGGGGTGCACATTGGCAAAAACGATGCCGACCTGCTGACTGCTCGGCAGATTCTAGGGCCCCAGGCCATTATTGGTGTCTCCTGCTATAACGACCTGAACCGAGCAAAGCAAATGTCTGATCTCGGTGCAAACTATGTCGCTTTTGGCCGCTTTTTTCCCTCCAAAACTAAACCCGATGCACCACCAGCCGAAATCGCTACACTGCAACAAGCCAAATCTGAGCTCTCTGTGCCGGTGGTGGCCATTGGTGGCATTACCCCAGAAAATGCCCCCCCCTTAATAGAAGCGGGTGCAGATGCTCTGGCGGTTATTCAAGGGATCTTTGCCCAGCCAGACAAACAGTTTGCTGCACAATGCTTTCAAAAACTCTTCTGAAAAGGAATCTAATTATGACAAACACAACCCAACACTCACACCAACTGTTCCAACAAGCACAAAAACATATCCCGGGCGGTGTCAACTCGCCTGTTCGCGCGTTTAAAGGCGTAGGCGGTGATCCCGTCTTTTTTAAAGCGGCCAAAGGAGCTTATCTCACCGATGCAGATGACAATCAATACATTGACTATGTCGCATCTTGGGGGCCCGCCATCTTAGGCCATGCTCACCCTGAAGTGGTCGCCGCTGTACAGAAACAAGCAGAAAAAGGACTCAGTTTTGGTGCCCCCACCGAACTTGAAACCGAAATGGCTGACTTAGTCTGTGAGCTGATTCCCTCTATGGAGTTGGTGCGCATGGTTAGCTCTGGCACCGAAGCCACCATGACCGCCATTCGCCTAGCTCGAGGCTATACGGGACGAGATAAGATTGTAAAGTTTGAAGGCTGCTATCACGGCCACTCTGATTCATTGCTGGTTAAAGCAGGCTCTGGTGCACTAACACTGGGAGAACCCTCCTCTCCAGGCGTGCCTGCCGCACTGGCAGAATTGACCCTGACCTTGCGTCACAATGATGCCGAACAGGTAAAAGAGGTGTTTGCACAAATTGGCGATGAAATTGCCTGTATTATTGTGGAGCCTGTGGCCGGAAATATGAACTGCATTCCTCCAGAAGAAGGCTTTTTAGAAACCCTACGCGAAGTGTGCGATCAACACGGCACAGTGCTCATTTTTGATGAGGTGATGTGTGGTTTCCGGGTTGGGCTAGATGGCGCACAAGGCCGCTATGGCGTAACGCCAGATCTCACCACCTTTGGTAAAGTCATTGGTGGCGGTATGCCTGTAGGTGCCTTTGGTGGCAAGCGAGAAATTATGGAAAAAATCGCCCCACTCGGACCTGTTTACCAAGCTGGAACCCTATCTGGTAACCCACTGGCAATGGCTGCTGGGCTAAAAACCTTGCAACTGATTCAACAGCCAGGTTTCTTTGAAGCGCTAGACGCCAAAGCCAAAAAGCTGATGGCTGGCTTCCAAGCTGCAGCAGATAAGGCAGGCATTGACTTCACCACCAACCAAGTGGGCGGCATGTTTGGCTTCTTCTTTAACGCCAACAAAAAAATTCGTCGCTTTGACCAAGTAACCCAAGGCAATATGGAACAGTTCAAACAGTTCTATCACGGCATGTTGGACGAAGGCATCTATCTCGCCCCCTCAGCCTTCGAAGCAGGCTTCGTCTCCTCAGCTCACACCGACGAAGACATTGAAGCCACGATTGCTGCCGCAGAAAAAGTGATGCAAACCCTTCGTTAAACAAGCACAAGCATTAAGGTGATGAAGTTGATGCATTTACTGTTGACATCCTCCCCGCCCTAAAGGGCGGGGATTCCAGCTAGGCTGGTGCACTTAACTTATACCTAGGCTTTCGTTAAGCATGGATAAAATCACTCAATGCTCGCTAAAGAAGAAATTAAGCAGAAAAGAGTATTATTGCCTTTACATACTTGCCACTAGCTTAGCCGTTATCGGAATGCGTAACTTTTTTCCTACATAAAGTTGATTGGCATTACGGATATGATTGATTCGCTTGAGCTCACGCACTGGCAATTTATAGTTAGCTGCAATTTCTGATAGGGTATCCCCTTTTTGAACACGATAGTGTACAAAAATGGTCTCACCCCAGCTGGGCTTCACCGCTTTTTGTTTCACAAAGTGCTTTACACCTCTCACAATTGACTTGGCCATTTTCGATTGAAAACGCGCATCTGCCAAATTTTTCTCTTCATGAGGATTGGAGATAAAGGCCGTTTCAATAAGCAGTGATGGCATATCAATGGATTTTAAGACTGCAAAATCGGCTGACTGTACTTTATGCTTGTGTACAACAACAGTTTTCTGCATCTCAAACAGTACCTTTTGAGCAAGCTTTCGACTGGCTCGAATATTGGCCTCTCGTGCAAGATCACTGAGGGCAAAAGCGACATCTTGATCTTTTTTGGGTGAAATCGTCAATCCTCTTAGACTGGCATTTTCACTTTTTGCCAACAACCTTGCCATGACACTGCTGGCACCATTGGTGGAGAGCACATAAACAGACCCCCCTCTAACTTTTTTTGAGGGATATGAATCTGCATGGATAGAGATAAAAATATCGGCATGTTTGCGATGTGCAATTTCTACCCGCTTATGCAGAGGAATAAAAGTATCACTATTCCGCGTCAAGATAGCACGCATGCCTGGCTGTGCATCAATATAACGTTTCAGCTTTTTGGCCAATGCCAGCGTCACATTTTTCTCATAAATCCCCGAGATTCCAATCGCTCCTGTATCTTTTCCTCCATGACCTGGATCAATAGCCACAACTAAGTCTTTTTTATCTTTTAGAGGTACTTGCGTAAAGCGTTTGAGCAGTTGTTGCGTTTCTGAGTTAAAAGTGGAAACTTGGTGTTTTGGATGCCGACTGGCTAAAACCACCTTTGGAGAAACTTTCGAGGCTACTTTTTGTGGAGCAGGCTGACTCCCTACTTTACTAGCCATCTTAGTTTCTGATTTTTTTGAGGCTGATTTTTTAGGTGCTACCTTTTGAGTACTTTTTGCGACTGCCTTAGGTTTTTTTTGTAAAAGATCAATCACTACCCGCTCATATCCACGAGCGTTCTTACCCAGTGTAAAGTAGCGATAGTTCTCAGAGTGCCGTAGGTCCAATACGACCCGGGTGCGTTTAGCAGGCGTTCGGGTTTGATCTTTAACCCGCAATCGTTGAATAAACCGATCCTTTAGAGACTTTCTCTTAAAAGAGATATGATTCTTGGCTTTGTAAAAATCCACTACGATCCTAGGTGGCTTGTTCAGTGTGCTGACTTTGAATCCTAAATTTCGCTTAATTTCAAACACCACTCGTGTCTTATCTACATGTTTACCAATCCGCACCCCCATTAACTCTGCCTGTGC
>CAYOOU010000008.1:0-2248 GCA_964405635.1 uncultured Piscirickettsiaceae bacterium | reverse complement strand
CTCGTGTCTTATCTACATGTTTACCAATCCGCACCCCCATTAACTCTGCCTGTGCTTGAGCAGTGCCTATAAGCGTAATCTGAAAAAGCAAAATAGCAATAAGAAATTGGAACCCTGTCTGAAACCACTTTTTAGCAGTCAAAACAGTGCACTTTAATGTTTGCGGTCGGTTTACTGCAACGTTATTCATAGTGTCATACCCCTTGGCGGGCTTTCCTTGTATCTTGTGTGAACTTAATTATTTAAGCCCTCTCTACTGGAGGTGCTTTATCTTGCTCTAACAAAATACATGCCAAAAATTGACTTTGCCACATAGCAAAAAAAACCGAACCTAATAATTACTTTCATTTCAATATGTTATACACAAAGCACAAAGTTATTCCTAGTCTAATTTTAGAACCATTAGTAGCTTTTGTCCTGCTTTACTTGCCGCCTGTATTTGCAGTTGCCGCCCCAGATTACCCGCAACATCAATTGGTTGTAAAGTCACCACCAAATCCGCTTTGGGTGTCCAATCTCCCCCTTTCTGCGGCCATTCAATCAACGCTAAAAAAGGTGGCGTCAAAAGGTCTCTCACCCCCAAAAATTCAAGCTCCTCTGGATCACAAAGACGATAAAGATCAAAATGATGCACAGTAAAACTTTCTTCTTCAAGCTCTAGTGGATAGCTCTCCACCAAAGTATAGGTAGGGCTTTTCACCTTTTGTTCTGGGGCAAAGGTTTGAATTAGGTTTCGAGCTAAAAAGGACTTACCTGCGCCCAAATCCCCCAGTAGATAGATCACCAATCCTTTCTGCCAAAGCTTGTTTTCAGCCAAAGCCTCTGCCATTTTCTGGGCAAAAGCCATGCTCGCTGTTTCATCTGCTAGAGACAGCCCAATAATATCTGTTTGTTGCACGCTTGCTTCCATATACTACTCTCAATTTTCCATGGTTCTGAGAACTTTGTTAAACTTGCACTTAATAGAGACTTTGCACGGGTGAATCCATGGCTAAAATGGCTAAAATTTCCCGCCTCGATTAGGAAAATTTTATCTTATTTTTAGCTCGCATCTCACTCATGCAAAGGTCTCTAATAATTATTCAACCAAAACCATACAAACACTATGCCACTTACAGCCAACCCTAGCCAACTCGCCAACCAGATCAAACAGTGGGGTAAAGCCCTAGGATTTGCTGATGTGGGCATCACCCATGCTGACCTCAGCCACTATGAGCCGCAACACTTTGAGTGGCTGAGAAAAGGCTATCATGGTGAAATGGGTTATATGGCTAGCCACGGCAGCAAACGTACTCGACCATCTGAGCTGGTACCCGGCACTGTCAGCTTAATCAGTGTACGCTACTCCTATTATATCCCCGATGGTGAAAACCCTACGGCTCAGTTGCATCAAAAACAGCACGCCTATATCTCCCGCTATGCGCTGGGACGAGACTATCACAAATTGATGCGAAAAAAATTGCAGCAGTTGGCCGAGAAAATTAAAGCTGAAGTGCCTGAACTGCAATATCGCGCTTTTAGTGACAGTGCGCCTGTGCTCGAACGGCCTGTGGCAGAGCAAGCAGGGCTGGGTTTTATTGGCAAAAATAGCCTTATCATTCACCCTCGTGCAGGCTCTTGGTTCTTTTTAGGAGAACTCTTTGTCAATATTACGCTACCTGTTGACGCCCCCTTTGAAAAACAGGGCTGTGGCCCTTGCTCAGCTTGCATTGTTGAGTGCCCGACTCAAGCCATTGTCGAAAATGGTGTGATCGATGCTCGCCGCTGTATCTCCTATCTAACCATTGAGTACAGTGGAATCATTGATGAGGCACTACGCCCGCAAATGGGCAATCGAATCTATGGTTGCGATGACTGTCAATTGGTCTGCCCCTGGAACCGCTTTGCCGAATGGAGCACTGAAACAGACTTTGCACCACGCCATCAGCTAGACAGCGCCACCCTGCTAGAGCTTTGGCAGTGGACAGAGCAGCAATTTTTAGACAGAATGGCAGGTTCACCCATTCGCCGCATTGGCTATCAACAATGGCTAAGAAACCTTGCCATTGCCATTGGCAATAGCGATCTAGGCAAAATTGGCATTGAGGCTTTACAGCAAAAGCGCATAGAGGCCGAAGAAGTCGCACGCATTCATATTGACTGGGCAATTGAACAACTGGGAAAAGCGGCAAAAAATACCAAAACTCCCAGTCCTCCCTCCCTCAAAATGAATATTCGCCCATTTAAAGCCAAAAAATACTATCTGCCG
>CAYOOU010000007.1:28000-30394 GCA_964405635.1 uncultured Piscirickettsiaceae bacterium | reverse complement strand
GCTTGTTGACGAATCGCTTGAGAAGCTTGCAGCAACTTTTCCTCAGTCAGCCACTTTTCTAATGCTTGCTTTAACCCTTCTGCCGTAAGTGCTGATTGCTGAATGACCTCACCCCCGCCCATCTGAACTAAGACTTGAGCATTGGCCGTTTGGTGGTCATCTACGGCATAAGGAAAGGGCACCATAATAGCCGGACGCGCCGCTGACATGAGTTCACTGACCGTTAACGCACCAGAGCGGCTAATGACCAAATCCGCCCATTGATAGGCTTCTGTCATCTCCTCAATAAAGGGCACCACTTTTCCAGCAACCCCCGCTTGTTGATAAGCTGCTTGGGCTTGCTGAAAAGTTTTTTCGCCGGTTTGATGCCAAACTTCAGGCCGTTCTAATTCAGGTATCAGTACTAAAGCTTGAGGCACGATCTCATTCAAAGCCAACGCCCCCCGACTACCCCCCAATACCAACAGGTGCCTTGGTTGATGAGGTTGCACAGTGGGAATGATTTCTAAGCCTGCACGCACAGGGTTACCCACCAACTTGACTTTCTCACCAGATATCATTTGTTGAGGAAAAGCGGTCAAAACCAAATCTGCCAGCTTAGCTAATAGACGGTTAGTCAGCCCTGGTATGGCATTCTGCTCATGAATCACCAGTGGCAAGCCCTTTAGCTTGGTCGCTATACCGCCTGGCCCACATACAAACCCTCCCATGCCCAGCACCAAATTAGGCTGCTCTTGCTCGATGATGGCTTTGGCCTGCAACATCGCTCGTGTCACATTGACAGGGGCTTGTAACCAACCTAGCGCACCATTGCCCCGCAAGCCTTTAATGGCAATGGCGTGAAAAGGAATCCCTGCTTTTTCTACCCAGGGTTTCTCCATGCCCACTTGCGTGCCCAGCCAGCAAACGCTCACCCCCTTTTTTTGCAGGGCTTCCGCAATGGCAATGCCAGGGAAAACATGCCCGCCTGTCCCCCCAGCCATAATCATTACTTTTTTGCATCCAGTCATTAAGTCGTCCTTTCAGCTAGCGTACTCTGGGTTTTCTGTCGTGTCTCATAATCCACCCGAAACACCAATCCTAGGGCAATTAAGATCAATAAAGCACTGGAACCACCGTAACTCATCAGCGGCAAGGTCAACCCTTTGGTGGGAAACAGTCCAAGATTCACCCCCATGTTTATCGCTGCTTGCAAAATAATCCAAATGCCCACACCATAGGCGATCATACCGCCAAAAAACAGCCCTTTTTCTAAAGCTCGACGGCCAATGGCAAAGGTACGGAACAGAATAAACAGATACAGTAGCACTAAACCGACCACCCCAATATATCCAAACTCCTCGGCAAAAATGGAAAAGAGAAAGTCTGTGTGAGCATCAGGTAGATAGAGCAATTTTTGTACACTTTCCCCTAGACCCATACCGTCCCAATAACCTCGGCCAGAAGCAATCAATGCTTGCGTGAGCTGATAGCCTTTGCCAAATGGGTCCTCCCAAGGATCTAAAAAGCTGGTGACTCGTTGCATTCGGTAAGGACTGGTCACCACCATAATTGCCAAAAAAGTTGCCATCGGCACCACCGCAATCACAAAGTAACGCCAAGGGGCGCCAGCAATTAACAGCATTCCCGTTATCACAATGGCAATAACAATGGTGGAGCCAAAATCAGGTTCCAGCAATAGCAACACGGCCGTTAAACCAAAGGGAAGTGCCAATCGAATCACCGCCTGAAAGCTCTCACGCACCGCCTCAGCATGTCGATCTAAATAGCCCGCCAAAAAGATAATGACCACAATCTTCATAAACTCTGAGACTTGGAAATTCATAATGCCCAAAGGGAGCCAGCGTTTAGAGCCATTGATTTCTCGCCCCACCAGCAAAACCAATAGAAGCAAAGCAAGACCTGCTAGCAACAAGGTTTGTCGATGCTTTTCCCAAAAAGAGAGGGGCACCCTAAACACTAAGAAAGCCGCAAAAGTCCCTAGCCCCATCGCAAAGGCTTGACGCAGAAGATAGTGAAAAGGCTCACCAAATCGCTTTTCGCTAATAGCGATGGAAGCGGAAAATACCATCGTCAGCCCTAAAGCCATCAACACAAAAATGGCACCCAATAAACCATAATCCACTAGCCAGCGTTCATTATTGGGGCAAATATAAGGAGATTTCAGTGGCATGGCTAATCCTCACCCTTAGATAAGGTATTCACCATTTGTTCAAAGGTCTCTCCCCGAGCAATATAATTGGCAAACTGGTCAAAACTGGCACAAGCTGGGGAAAACAGCACGACATCACCAGACTGCGCCTGTTCAAACGCCTTTTTCACCGCCTGTTCCAAAGTGGTTACCTGTTCAATCGCTAAATCATTGGGTAGGACTGGGGATTTTGACATTTTTTC
>CAYOOU010000007.1:20785-27900 GCA_964405635.1 uncultured Piscirickettsiaceae bacterium | reverse complement strand
GGGATTTTGACATTTTTTCGGCATTTTTTGCGTGTGCGTTTTCAGCTCCTGTCTGTTCCAGCGCTTGAGCAATAATAGGGGCATCTTGTCCAAATAGAATTGCCAATTTACACTGTACTGCTGCAGGCTGTAGCGGCGTAAAATCAGCCTCCTTGCCAACCCCGCCAGCAATCAAAATCACTTTGCCCTGCCGGCTTTCTGCCTGAGGCACAAAACTCTCAATCGCGGTTACCGTCGCGCCCACATTGGTGCCCTTAGAGTCATTAATCCACAGCACGCCATTTATTTCTGCCACCGGTTGTGTTCGATGCGGCAAACCACTAAATTGTTGCAGCACTTGCTGATAAACTGCCGCGGGGAGTTCAAAATCCTCCGTTAATGCCATCGCAGCCATTGCATTGAGTTGATGATGCTGCCCTTGTAAAGCCATCTCTGACACGGCCACCAGAGGCTCAACTTCACTGCCTGATCGCTTTCTGGCTAAAAATGTGCCTTCTTCCTCTGATTGCCAAATTCCATAGTGCTCAGCTTGGGGTGTATTTAAACCAAATCGTACGATTCGCTTTGGGTGGTTCATGGCAAGCAGGTGAAAATCTTCCGGCAATACCGCCAAATGGGTTTGATCCAGTAAACGGGTTTTGGCTTGAATATAGGCCTCTAAGCTGTCGTAACGATCCATATGGTCTTCGCTGATATTCAGCACCGTACTGGCAGTGGTTTCCAAAGAGTAGGTGGTCTCTAACTGAAAACTGGAAAGCTCCAATACATACACTTCATACTCATTGTCATCCATCAGCAGGTCTAAAGCAGGCGTGCCAATATTGCCCCCTACACCTACCTGCTTACCCGCTTGCTTTAAAAATTCTCCCACCAAGGTGGTGACGGTGCTTTTGCCATTGGAGCCGGTAATGCCAATGACGGGCACGCCAACAGATCGGGCAAACAACTCAATGTCCCCAATCACCTCTTTGCCCAAAACTTTTAACGATTCCACCCAAGGTTCCGACTGGGCAATGCCAGGACTCAACACCAGGGTGTCAAACTGAGTTAACCATTCAGAAGGTATCTCGCCAGTGGCAAAATCTACCTGTGGAAACTGTTTCTTCAGGTCAGATAATTCCAACCCCTCTCGAGTATCAAAGGCCAAACAGGACTCTCCCACCTGTTGAAAATAGCGTAAAACCGATTGTCCTGTTAACCCCAAACCTGCGACTAAAACCATTTTCTCTACCGAATTTTCAAACTAGCCAAACCAATTAAGACCAAAATAATGGTTACAATCCAAAACCGCACAATCACCTGAGACTCATGCCACCCCTTCTGCTCAAAGTGGTGATGCAAAGGTGCCATTAAAAAGATGCGCTTACCATTGCGTAACCGGTAAGAGCCCACCTGCAAAATCACCGACACCGTCTCCACCACAAAGATACCGCTCATAATAAAGAACACCAACTCCTGCTTCACAGAAATGGCCACCACGCCTAGTGCCGCACCAATAGAAAGGGAGCCAACATCCCCCATAAAGACTTGAGCCGGATGGGCGTTAAACCACAAAAATCCCAGTCCTGCCCCCGCTAGAGCCCCGCAGAAGATCACCAACTCCTCCGCACCAGGAATATAAGGAATATGCAGATATTGTGAGAAATAGAGATGTCCAGAGACATAGGCAAATACACCAAGTGCCGCTGCAATCATCACCGACGGCATAATCGCTAAACCATCTAGCCCATCGGTCAGGTTCACCGCATTCGAACTGCCCACAATCACAAAGTAGCTCAACACAATACTCCAAGCCCCCAAATGAAGATAGGTATCTTTCATATAGGGAATCAGCAAATCCAACTCTGCAGGTGCTTGATGCAATACATATAAACTATAGGCTGCCACCAACCCCACCACCGATTGCAACGCATATTTCACTCGAGATTTCATGCCTTCTGGGTCTTTATAAACCACCTTCTGATAGTCATCCCAAAAGCCAATTAAGCCAAAGGCAAACATGGTTAAGGCAGTAATCAGCAGATAGTGGTTGGTCAAATCCCCCCATAGCAGAATCGACACCCCCACAGAGAACAGAATCATCACCCCCCCCATAGTCGGTGTGCCCGATTTGACCAAATGGGTTTGTGGCCCATCTAGGCGTACGCTCTGCCCTACTTTCAGCCGAATTAACCAACGAATCACTTTGGGGCCAATATAAAAAGAGATGAGCAGTGCTGTCAGCACCGCCATAATCGCCCGCATGGTGACATACTTAAACACCCCAAAGCCGGAAATGTAATGCTGAAGAAAGTCCGCTAGATAAATTAACATTAATTTTTTTCCCTTTCATTCAAGGCTTGATGCAGTGCTTGCACCACCTTTTCCATTCCAGCAGAGCGAGAGCCTTTGACCAAAATATGGCTAATATCTGCTAACTGACCCTGTTGCAACTGGCTGACCAGTGCCTCTGCCAGCTCACTGGCCGAAGCGAATCCCAGCCCGCCTTCACCAAATGCTAACACCGCTGGCAATGCCTGCTCCCCAGCTGCCCAGAGTTGTGAAACCCCTTGTTCCTTTGCAAAACGTCCCACCTCCTGATGCAGTGCAAAGCTGGTCTCTCCCAGCTCTGCCATTGCCCCCAAGCAGAGCAAAGTTTTGCCTTGCGCAGCGTCACCTAAATTCACTAAGGTTTCAATGCCAGCTTTAACCGATGCGGGATTGGCATTATAACTGTCATCAATCACCGTTATGTTTGATGCGTCTACCGGCTGAGACAGGGTTTGCGCATCTAACCGCCCCGCTTCTCCCACATAGCTCTGCAAAGCGGCTGGCAGCAAACGCAAGTCCAACTCCAGCGCCAAACACACTGCAAAAGCGGCACACACATTCAACGCATTATGCCGACCTAAAGCGGGCAAACAAAGGTGGAACTGCTGCCCTTGCCAAGTGGTGTGATTGACCTGCAAGCTAAAACAGATACGATCCGCTTTCTGCTCAAAATCCAATAACTGTACATCTGCTGATGCCGACTCTCCAAAGGTTAAAAAGTCGTGCCCCAAAGCCTGACACTGTTGCTGCCAATAGGCTGTCCCTAAGCCTTCTGCAGGGAAGACGCCAACCCCTCCAGGCGTGAGTCCCTGAAAAATTTCTCCCTTGGCATGAGCAATTTTTTCTACACTGCCAAACCCTTCAATATGAGCAGGGGCGACACTGGTAATCAAAGCCACATTGGGTTGAGCCAAATCGGTTAAATAGGCGATCTCTCCCACATGATTCGCCCCCATCTCAATCACGGCAAAAGCGTGGTTTGGCTTCACCGAAAGCAGCGTACGAGGCACGCCCAACTCATTATTTAAATTTCCCTGAGTGGCCAAAGTAGGCGCAAAGTTTTCTAAAATGGTTTTTAACAGCGTTTTGGTGGTGGTTTTGCCATTGCTGCCTGTCACCCCTATCCAACGCACCTGATCAAGCTGCTGACGATGCCAAGCGGCAAAAGCGCCCAAAGCTAAACGGGTCTCTTTGACGACCACCCATGCAACCCCAGAATAAAGCTGTGGATAAGTTGTTAACAATCTTTGAGCTTCAGTCTCAAAGTCTGGCTCAAACAGCACGGCTACCGCACCAGCTTCAACCGCTTTTGAGATAAACTGATGGCCATCAAACCGCTCTCCTTTCAGAGCGATATAGAGAGCGGGCGCTACAACTTGGCGGCTGTCAGTAGTTACTGAAGTAAAAACAACGGCTTCTCTATCAAGATTTAGACACCGCCCACCCACCTTGGCAGTGGCTTGCAATAACTGTTGAACCGTCCATTTATTCTGCTCAGTTTGCACCCGTTACTCCTCTCTTTTGCAAGGCCTGCACAGCCACCTCCCAATCTGAAAAATAGAGACTTTCTTCACAAAACTGCTGAGTGGTCTCATGCCCTTTACCGGCAATCAATACTCCCTCTCCTGGCCGCGCTTGAGCAATTGCCTGCTCAATGGCTGCAGCCCGGTCTTCAATCACCTGCACGCCTTCTGCTGCCTCAATCCCTTGCAAAATCTCTGCAATAATCTGTTCTGGTGGTTCACAGCGAGGATTATCACTGGTCACCACCACTTGATCCGCTAAGCGATAAGCCACAGATCCCATTATAGGGCGCTTGCCACGGTCTCGATCCCCCCCACAACCAAAAACACATGTCAGCCGTGAATTGGGTAGATGTTGACGAAAAGCTTTGAGTGCTTGTGCCAAGCCATCAGGTGTATGTGCATAATCTATCACCACCACAGGAAGGTTTTCTGCTGCCGCGCACGCCTCTAATACCACTCGCTGCATTCGTCCAGTCACAGGCTGTAGCCCCAATAGGCTATGTGACAACTTCTGCATCAAACCCGCAGCATCACCATCGTCCTGCACCCACACAATGCCCAGAGCGCATAATAGATTCTCTACATTAAACTGACCCAATAGATTTACCCGGCAGCCCTGATGCAATCCTGCCAATTTTACGACACCTTTTAACCCTTGAGGCAGAAACTGTAGCTGCTCACAGCTTAAATCAACAGAATCAGACCGTGTCCCTTTTTCCAAAGCCGAATAACTCAGACAATCAGTTTTTTTTTCTCCAGCAGGCTGCATTTGACATGCCTGTATTACCGCCTGCCCTACTGAATCCTCAGCATTCACAACCCAATACTTTGCCGTGCGTCCATGGTTCAAAAACAGCTGTTTTTTGGTCTCATGATACTGCTGCTCACTGCCATGAAAATCTAAATGGTCTCGGGTCACCTGGGTTAAAGCCAAGGTATGAAACTGTACATGGTCAATTCGTCCCAATGCAATGGCGTGAGAGGAGACCTCCATAATCACTGCCTCTGCTCCCTCTGCAGCAAATTTGGCCAATAAATGGTGCACTGTCACCACATCTGGAGTGGTATTGGCACTGGATTGCATGTCACCCAAAAGGCCATTGCCTAAAGTACCTATTAAAGCCACCTTTTTACCTTGGCTGGCCAGCAACTGCGCCGCATAAAATGCCGCAGAGGTTTTCCCATTGGTGCCCGTAATACCAGTCACTGTCAATTTCAGGGAGGGCGCGTTATAAAACCAGTTTGCCAACGCGCCTAGCTGATCAGTCAGCCCACTCACTTCCAGTACACAGTGCCCAAGTTGGCGAAGTTGTTGAATTTTAGCTTGCGCTTCAGCCAACTCTGTCGCTGGCGTCAAAATGGCCACACAAGCGGTTTCTGGCTGAATAAAATCTAGTCCATGTGCATGGAAACCTGGCAATGCAATAAAAACCGACTGTGCATTAAGCTTGCGGCTATCTGTTGTCAACTGCACCACTTTTTGCCTTAAAAGGGACTTTTCCCTTGGCAGGACTGGTGATTTTAGGCTTTTTTCCAGCCACTCAATTATTTGCTGAAAAGATTTTTGCCAACTGGGAAGTGTAGGGGAACCTTGTGACACTTTTACTCCTCTTCAGCCACAGGTACTGTTGCTTGGACTTCCGGTTTAGATTTCTTGGGCACGGGCTTTATCTTAATAGACTTCTGCGTCCCTTTATCATAAGGAATGTGCCGCAACCGTAGCGCCTCCTGCATCACCTCTTTAAAAATAGGCGCTGCCACCTGACCACCATAATAAACCCCTCTACTCGGCTTCTCTACCACCACAGCCATCACCATATCAGGATTGGATACTGGCACAATACCAGTAAAAAGAGAACGGTATTGATTCTTCTCATAACCCGCTTCTCCCACTTTAGTTTTGTACACAGTTCCTGTTTTACCCGCTACACGATATCCAGGAATCGCCGCTTTAGGGGCAGTTCCATCTTTTTGCGTAACCGCTTCCATCATTTGCAGCACTTTGTCAGCGATTTTCGGCGCAATTAACTGTTTGGATTCGCTATTTTGATTGTTCTCTTCGGCTTCTTGCTGCTTTTTCAATAAGGTCACTGGTAGCAGCTCTCCATGGTTGGCAAACAGTAGATAGGCGTGTGCCAATTGTAAAAGTGTTACGCTAAAGCCATAGCCATAAGAAGCGGAGGTTTGATCCACCTTTCCCCATGCTTGCCAAGTTTTAAGCTCTCCTAGTGCTTCCCCTAGCAAGGGAAGACCGCTATATTGACCAAAGCCTAAGTTGTAATAAAATGACCACTCCATTTCTGGGGTCATCTTTAAAGCAATCTTTGAAACCCCAATATTACTTGAAACCTTGAGAATTCCCGCTGGCGTTAACAAACCATGATTACGGGTATCAGAAATAATTTGATCCGCCACTCTAAAGTATCCAGGTGCCGTATTAAGAAGGGTAGATTCATCAATCAAACCTGAATCCAAAGCTTTTGCAATAATAAATGGTTTAACCGTCGATCCTGGCTCAATCGCATCTGTAATCACTCTGTTTCGTAATCTTTCTCCCAGTAACTGGGAACGGTCATTAGGGTTAAAGCCTGGCAAACTTACCATGGCTAAAATTTCTCCAGTTTTTGCATTAAGCACTACAGCAGAAGCTGACTTTGCTTGGTGCTGAATCATCGCCTTTTTTAAAGCACGATAGGTAAAAAATTGAATATCCTTATCTATACTAAGTACGATAGGGTGACCAGACTTTGCCGGTTTAATATCCTTTACAAACTCAACGACATGCCCTGCTCGATCTTTAACCACCTGTTTTTTACCCGGTTTACCCTGAAGCCACTCATTATAAGCCTCTTCAATTCCATCTTGCCCCTGTTCATCGATATTCGTATAGCCCACCACATGACCCGTTACCTCTCCAACAGGATAATAGCGCTTAAACCTCTCCTCAATATACACACCTGGGTAGTCTAAGGCCTCAATGGCTGGCTTAAGCTGTGGAAGAACTTGACGCCTAATATACATAAAACGTTTATGTTTAAACGTTAAAGCTTTAAGCCGAATATCCTCTGAAGAAAGGTTTAACACCCTTGCTAGCTCAGTTAATCTATCGAAGTGCAAATTAAAGACTTTTGGATCTGCCCATATATCCAACACTGGGGTGCTCAATGCTAGTAATTCCCCATTGCGATCAAAAATCTCTCCTCGAGCGGCAGGTATAGACATCGTGCGAATTTGGCGCTTATTACCCTCAGAGGATAAAAAATCATGTTGCAAAATTTG
>CAYOOU010000007.1:19370-20685 GCA_964405635.1 uncultured Piscirickettsiaceae bacterium | reverse complement strand
TAGATGGTTTGAAAATTATGTAAAGAAGGGGTTTTCTCTAGCTTTAAGTGGAGTTGTTTTTCTGCAATCTGCTGTATACGAGCTGGAGCTATTAAATGAGACTGCTCTAACATCAATTTACCCCATTCCGCTTTTAACCGCTGCTGACTTTTGAGCTCAGTATAATAATTCGTTTCCAAATGACGCACTTGGTGTATAAGCCATATATTGCCAACAGCCAGCAACAATATCAGTAGCCCCAAAAAAAACGGAATACCAAATAAAAAAAGCCCGCGCCACCGAGATAACCAGTGGGCAGGCATAGGAGACTTAAACCCGAACATGCAAAACTAAACCCAATAATCTTTTGCCTTCAGTCTGCTTGGCGACGCAAGAATGCTGGAATATCCAAATACTCTCTACTATTTGGGTTCATCGCCGTCCCCCCGTTTACTGCAACTTTTACCTTTTCTGGCTTTTCCATCGGTAAAGTTGCTGTCTGAGCCGTTGACACAGTAGGCTGAGGAGAGACTGCTTGCGACTGGACCGCTTCATCTTTAGCCTCTTCCGACTGCTTGATCTCAGGGTTTCCAGATTGCGTTTTTGGAACATTCAGTTGGGTACGCTGAGGCTTAGAGGAAGCCTGTTCTACCTCTTCTAATCCAGTCGCAACCACGGTTACACGAACCTCATCTTCTAAAGCGTCATCCTTGGAAGTTCCAATAATGACACGGGAGCCATCAACGGAAGCCATTTGCTCAATCATACTCCCCACTTCATCCATTTCACCTAGTGTAAAGTTCTCACCATGCGTGATATTCACCAAAATACCTCTTGCCCCTGCAACAGAAATATCTTCTAACAATGGATTAGCCACGGCCTTCTGAGTCGCTTTGATGGTTCTGTCCTCACCTTTAGCGGTTCCCATCCCCATTAACGCCATGCCTCTCTCACTCATGACAGTGCGCAAATCTTCAAAATCCACATTGATTATCCCAGGTTTGGTCACCAGCTCTGAAATACCCATCACAGCACCATACAGAACTTCATTTGCATAATCAAACGCCTTGGATAAAACAAAGTCCTTTCCGAGCACCTTAAGTAGCTTATCATTTGGGACAATAATCAATGAATCAACATGCTCCGTTAAATTAGCAATCCCTTCAGCAGCGACAGCACAACGACGCTCAAAACGAAAAGGTTTTGAAACAATACCAACGGTTAAAATCCCCATTTCACGCGCTGCTTGAGCCACAACTGGTGCTGCACCTGTACCTGTGCCCCCGCCCATACCAGCAGTAATAAAGACCATATCAGAACCGCGAATCGCTTCTTT
>CAYOOU010000007.1:15980-19270 GCA_964405635.1 uncultured Piscirickettsiaceae bacterium | reverse complement strand
AAACATGACATTGACTCCCCTCAATGATTTAACGCTAATTTCTCCGCCACACGCAGTACTGCACTGCGTGCCCTCGGATTCTGTTTCTGTTCCACTTTCGATGGAAAAATGGGCTTACCCACCCGTTTCAGCACCGGCTCAATGCCGGCCACTGGTACGGGTGACTCTGGAAACAAGTCAATATATTGCGACTTGTCTCGCATAAACTGTTTTACAATGCGATCTTCTAAAGAGTGGAAGCTAATCACCGACAATCGACCGCCTGGGGCTAACACTTCCACCGCCCCTTCTAAGACTTGATGCAAAGCATCCAACTCACCATTCACTGCAATGCGAATCGCTTGAAATGTACGCGTCGCAGGGTGCTTGTTTTTCTCTGTCTTTGGCGATACTCGTTTGACCAGCTCTGCCAAGTCTAAAGTCGTTTGCAACTTCCCTTCAGTCACCGCCTCTTTAATCTCTCGGGCAATGCGACCAGAGTATCGCTCCTCCCCATACTGGCTCAGCACCTTTTTCAAGGTTTGCTCATCCACCTGCTCCAACCACTCTTTAGCACTTAAGCCGGTTTCAGGATTCATCCGCATATCCAGCGGCCCTTCTCGCATAAAGCTAAACCCTCGGCTAGCATCGTCCAACTGCGGCGAAGAAACCCCTAAGTCCAACAACACTCCATTTACACGGCCAACCCAGCTTCGAGACTGACAGTACGACACAATATCGGCAAAACTGCCATTCTGAATTTCAAACCGTGGCTCTTGAAAGTGTTGCTGCGCATATTTAATCGCTTCCGGGTCTTGATCAATGGCCAGAAGCCGCCCTTGCTCTCCAAGCTGCTTTAAAATTTGGCGACTGTGTCCACCACGCCCAAAGGTACCATCAATATAGAACCCTTCAGGCCGAATATTTAATCCCTCCACTGACTCCTGCAATAAGACCGAGTCATGGCAAAAGTCTTGCTGATGCGTTTTCATCTAATTGAGACCACTCATGAGGAGCATTTTCACCCGTGTATTCATCTCGTTGCAAAGGCCTCTTACAAACTCAAATTTGCTAAAGCTTCAGAAGGAACAGTGGTCGCCGCCTCATCCAGCATTTCAGGTCGACTGGCATCCCATTGAGCCTGAGACCACAATTCAAATTTATTCCCCTGTCCTAAAAGCACCGCAGCCTTTTCCAACTTAGCGTGCTCACGCAACATGGGGGGAATCAATATACGCCCCTGACCATCCATCTCCATCTCCGTCGCATGCCCCAATAATAAACGTTGATAGAGCCGTGCTTGAGGGTCAACATTGGGCAAAGACATCAATTTTCGTTCTATAATTTCCCACTCATCTAAGGTATAGATCAGCAGACAGGGACTGTGGAGGTCAATCGTGGCTACCAGTTGATTCTCGCTGGCCTCTGCAATCGACTCACGATAACGCTTGGGAATCGCAACGCGCCCCTTCGTATCCATATTGATTGCATTGATGCCTCGAAAAAACAACATTTATTTCCACTTTTCGCCACTTTTTACCACTTGGCACCACTATATTCATTTTCTCCCCACCTGTCAACCAATCTACCCCCGAATACAAAGGGATTCCTAGTTAAAAGACAATAACTTAGAGAACAAAGGTAAAAAATAAGGAGTAAAAATATTTCCCTTTATTTTTCAAATAATTACATAAACAACTCTATAAACTAGGTGAGATTAAATTAGCAATACATTTAATAAAAAGAACTTATAGCCAAGACTCATGAAACTATATAGTGTGGAATTAAAAAACCATACAACAATATATGGTGTATGCAATAAAGTGGGGATTTTTTTACAAGAAGTGAAAAAATTTTCAGAAAAGCACAAATTTTTGCCGAAGGGTAAGCCTAAAAGAGGGTCATTAAGTGGGTCTATAAGCCGGGTTCTGTACCCCTTGCGGGGCGACAATCATTCATCTAGGACAAGTATCACTACTTGCCTCAAGCGACCTACCCGAAAACCAGGTGCGAGCCACACCTTGCGCCCGAAAGCGCCTGTTTTCCTATTTGGTCTTGCACCGGATGGGGTTTACCTTGCCACAAACGGTTACCCGCTGTGCGGTGCGCTCTTACCGCACCCTTTCACCCTTACCTGTGACGCCCAAAGGCATCCATCGGCGGTCTACTCTCTGCTGCACTAGCCGTCGGCTCACGCCGCCCAGCGGTTAGCTGGCATCCTGCTCTGTGGTGCCCGGACTTTCCTCGAGTCAAAAGACGCGCGATTGTCCAACCCACTTAATGAAGTGGGCGCATTATCCACAAAACCCCCAGCCCTGTCAAGCCAAACCTAGCAAACAAACAATTTATCCTATTGTTTTTAAAATGGTTTTACCCATCCTTTAGCGCCAAAACCTGTTGATAGACGGCATTCTTTTTTAACCCCAAGTACTCCGCCACGATCTGCGACACCTGCTTTACAGGCAGCCCTTGAGCGAGCAGAATACGAATTAAATCCTCCCCTACACCGACTAATTCCGTTTCGACTTTCGGAGCACCTTGCAGCATCAACACAAACTCACCTCGTACCTTGTCAGGGTGTTGCAGAAAATAATCCAGCACCTCCCGCACACTCCCTGAAACAAACTGCTCAAATTGCTTGGTCAATTCCCGAGCTACCCCCATTGGGCGATCTGACTCAAATACTTCAGCAAAAGCCTGTAAACTCTCCAATAACCGGTGGGGACTCTCATAAAATACCATGGTTCGAGACTCCTGCTTCAAAGTTTGCAATACCTGCAGCCGCTTCTGCTGTTTGGCTGGTAAGAAACCTTCAAAGGTAAAACGGTCTGTGGGTAACCCAGCCGCTGAAAGTGCCGTTATAATCGCCGAAGGACCTGGAATTGGCGTAACCTTTACACCCTCTTGCCTCAAGAGATTCACCAGGTGATACCCTGGGTCGCTGATTAAAGGCGTCCCCGCATCAGAAATCAACGCCCCCTGCTCTCCAGCTTGCAACTTCTCCAACAAAAATCTCTTTTTTTGCTGCTCATTATGGTCATGCAGAGCAATCAACGATTTTTTAATACCCAAATATTGCAAAAGCCTTTGAGAATGTCGCGTATCTTCTGCCGCAATCCAATCCACCCCTTCTAGCGTCTCAATGGCTCTTTGAGAGATGTCCCCTAAATTCCCAATGGGCGTGGCTACAATATAAAGCGTGCCGCTATTTTCCATTTGCATATATAATATGTCCTACTATTTGAGATTTTGTTCATTGAGCCATTATACCCAGCATGCACTTTTCCACTAGACTAAATTTACTGCTTCCT
>CAYOOU010000007.1:0-15880 GCA_964405635.1 uncultured Piscirickettsiaceae bacterium | reverse complement strand
ACAGTGGGTTTACCTTGCAAAAGCTTGGCAGAACAATCAAGGGCTGAACCGCCTCAGCGCCGTGGAAAACGAAATCGCTTTGGCAGACAACCCTGACTTTTTTCAGCCTGTCCTTACGCTGGCTAAACAAGAGGCCACCCAACCACCTGACATTCAAAAATTGGCGGTTTTCCTGCCTCTGAGTGGTAAATACAAACAGATCAGCTTACAGATTCGCAATGGTTTGATTAAAAGTGTGCTGCTAAAGCACCCAAATATTACCCTAACTTTTTACGACACCGAAGAAAATAACAATCTCGTCACCCTTTACCAACAAGCCATGGACGATGGTAATGGTTGGGTGATTGGCCCCTTAAAAAAGGACAATATCCAACAACTCAAATCCTTAAATGTCCACAATATCACAGCACTCAATCAGTTGGATCAGGCTCTCACCTTTACGCAATTTAGTTTGCGCGCACCTTCTGAGCCCATACAAATTGAAAACAAGCTCTGCCAGGCCAACACCCGTCACCTAGGTATTCTGGCCAGCCAAACCACGGGGGATCTCAATCTGGGGCAGACTCTAACCTACCTATGGCGACAAATCCCACTACACCATGCCGTCTTTAATAGCTACCCCACCCGTCACCCCAACTTGCGTAAGGCTCTTGGAGACCTGATTAATGAAACCACATCACAAAACCGCAAAGCCAACCTTCGCTGGCTGTTGCAAGAAAAACTCACATTCTTCCCTCGTACCCGCAAAGACTTACAAGCCATCGTATTAATTGGCAACCGCGAAAGAGTGGCAGTATTTAAACCTCAATTTAAATTCTTTGACTTAAAACTTCCGGTCTATGGAAGCTCCAAATTGACGCCAAAAAACCTACAGCATGCTAGCCCCATTAAAGATCTGAGTAAAGTCGTTTTCCCCACACTACCGGCTGTACTCAACCAAACACCGGCTAATACGATCCTAGAAGCCTTTGGCTGGGACAGCGTCGAGCTCACGCTAAACCACAGCCTGCTGGCACCGAATCTTTGTCTTAATACAGGACTTACGGGGGCTCTGCAGATTGATGAGAATAAAAAAGTTGATCACCGTCTCAGTTGGGCCATCTACAACCGCCAAGGCAAAATTCGGCCACTTGAGCGCTAAAAACCGTGGGCATCTTTAGCAAAACCAAAGGCCATGCCATTGAAAAAAGCATCGCTCACTGGTTAGAGCAACAGGGGGTAGAGCTCATTGCACAGAATTTTCACTGCAAAGGGGGCGAAATCGACTTAATTGCCCTTGCCCCGAGTCAACAGGTTAATCGCTTCGCCCCCAAACAGACACACACGCTGCTCTTTATTGAAGTAAAATACAGTCAAAGCAATCAATACGGCGAACCCTATGAACGGGTTGATATTAGAAAACAGCAACGCCTCATTCATTGCGCCCAATACTTTCTTAAAACCCACCCCAACTACCAACACTACCCCATGCGATTTGATGTCATCAGCCAAGTAGGCACCGCTCAACCCATCTGGATCCAAGACGCCTTTCAGGCATACTAAGCGGAATCGACACTACAAAAGCTTCCAAAACCATCAGCTTGTTACCCTTTGTTCGGCCTGCAAAATGACCGGTAAGGTTTTTAACACAGAATCTGGGTTAAGACTGATGGCATCAATGCCTGTTTCAACTAAAAATTGTGCAAATTCTGGAAAATCAGAAGGGGCTTGACCGCAAATACTGATGTGTTTTTGATTGCGATGAGCACCTTCGATGGCCATTTTAACCATTATTTTGACCCCGGGATCTCGCTCATCATAATCTTTGGCTACCTTTTCTGAGTCTCGGTCCACGCCAAGTATTAATTGGGTTAGGTCATTGGTGCCTATAGAGAAGCCATCAAAATATTGCCCAAAAGCCTCGATCTGCAATACATTATTGGGCGTTTCGCACATCATATAGACCTGCAACCCATGATCGCCCCGCTTCAAACCAAACCCCTCCATAACCTGCACCACGGCTTCTGCCTCTGGCACTCGGCGGCAAAAGGGGATCATTAAAATCACATTGTCCAGCCCCATCTCTTCTCGCACCCGTTTCATGGCTCGACACTCTAGGCCAAAGACATCCTGATAATCGGGATCAGTGTAACGCACAGCCCCCCTAAAGCCCAACATGGGATTAGCTTCCTTCGGCTCAAAGGACTCGCCACCAATCAAGGAGGCATACTCATTGGACTTGAAGTCTGACATCCGCACTACCACTGGTTTGGGATAAAAAGCTGCCGCAATGGTACCCACGCCTTCTGAAAGCTTTTGAATAAAATATTCTGCACCACTGGCATAGTGTTTGGTAAGCGCCGCCACCTCTTTTTGCGCCTGTTCGCTCAACTGATCAGAGTGCAAAAAGGCTTTAGGGTGAATTTTAATGCTCTCATTGATAATAAACTCCATTCGAGCCAGCCCCACCCCATCATTGGGAATAAAGCTGTTTTGAAAAGCGGTATCCGGGTTACCCACATTCATCATAATTTCGGTTTTGGGCTTGGGCAGTTGGGATAAATCCGTCTCCTCAATATGGTAATGCACTCCACCACTATAAACACGCCCTTCTTCTCCCTCGGTGCATGAAACCCCGACTAACTTGCCAGTCTCAATCACCTCAGTGGCATCGCCACAGCCAACAATGGCGGGAATTCCCAGCTCCCGTGCCACAATCGCAGCATGGCAGGTACGTCCACCGCGGTTAGTCACAATGGCTGAGGCCTTTTTCATCACCGGCTCCCAGTCTGGCGAGGTGATATCTGCCACCAGCACCTCCCCCGCTTTAAATTGCTGCAAAAATTCAGTGGACTCAATAACATGTGCCACACCATTGGCCACCTTGCCCCCAACTGCACGGCCAGCAGTCAAAATGGTCTCTGGCTTATCATCAATCACATACTGCGCCAGCACAGTTCCCTTTTTCTGCGAAACCACCGTCTCTGGCCGCGCTTGCACTACATAGAGCTGGCCATTCAAACCATCTTTAGCCCACTCTATATCCATTGGACGGTCGTACCCCGCCTTTTCGGAGTAGTGTTTTTCAATAATAATGGCATAGCCTGCCAGCTGCAGTGCTTCCTCATCACTGATGCAAAACCGCTCTCGTTCGAATTGAAGAGTGGGAATATTCCGCACTGGCTCTCGAGGGCTACTGTCGGCATAGATCATCTTGATTTTTTTAGAGCCCAAATGGCGACGCAATACGGCTCGATAACCCTTCTCATAGGTAGGCTTATGCACATAAAACTCATCAGGATCCACCGCTCCCTGCACCACATTCTCACCCAGGCCATAGGCAGCCGTAATAAACACTGCATCCTGAAAACCGGTTTCCGTGTCTAAGGAGAACATCACCCCCGAAGCGGCTAAATCTGAGCGCACCATTAACTGCACCCCAATGGAGAGAGCTACCTGAAAATGGTCAAAACCTTGTTCAACTCGATAGTGAATGGCTCGATCGGTAAAGAGGCTGGCAAAACAGCGCTTACAAGCTTCTAAATAGGTCGCATCACCTTTGATATTGAGATAGGTATCTTGCTGCCCGGCAAAGCTGGCACTGGGCAGATCTTCCGCCGTGGCCGAGCTACGCACCGCCACTGAAATCTCCTCTCCATACTGCTGTTGAAGCTGGTGATAAGCTGACAGCATCTCCTGCTCCAACTGTTCAGGAAACTGTGCGTGGTAAATTAAATCTCTTGCTCGCCGCCCTGCAGATTGAAGTTGATTGACATCTGTCGAATCGAGGTTATCCAATAACACATGCAAAGGTTGCCATAAATCATTGGCATCTAATAACGCACGATATGCCTCAGCCGTCACTGCAAAGCCATCTGGAATGGGAACCCCTTTGGAAGTCAATGCTTGAAACATCTCTCCTAAAGAGGCGTTTTTACCCCCCACCAGGGGGATATCTTCAATTCTAATTTCAGAAAAAAAACGGATATAGTGAAGCTGAGACATGACGCACTCCTTTAAGGTTGACCCGCAGTGGCTATAGTCCCATCTTACGCTTCAATCCCAGCAGAGTAAAAACTAAATTTGAGCTGAGTCAACTTTGCGGCACCTCTACCCAGCGATTCACATCACTAAAATAGAGCACCCACCGCTGTGTTCGCTGCTCCTGCTGGGCAAAGAGTGCACCATAGCGTGCCAATTGCGGTTGATAGTGTGCGACCTTTTCTGCTAGCCAATCCTCTAGCTCATCAGCCGCCCTATTAAAACGGGAGGTTTTATAATCTACAATCCAGCGAACACCCTCGGTATCAATAAAAGTTCGGTCCACAATATGTTGCACCACTGATGCACTGCCTAGCTGAGCTTCAACCACCTCATGCAAAACTAACTCCACCGCTGAATCTTGGTGTGTACTGTCCAAAGCCCAGCACAACTGTGGGTGGTTCAAGGCATTTTCTAGCCCTTGCAAAACACGCTCACACCCAAGCTCCGCTTCAGACGCATCCAATCCCTGCTGCATTAACCAGTGCTGATACAGTGCTCTATGACTTGGCAAATTCTGTAAAAACGCCTCTTGCTGGTCAGGAGTAAAGCCTTGCCGCACCCACTGCTCCAACTGCTGATGCAGCAGCACGCCTACCAGTCGTCCCATCTCATCAGCCAAGCTCCAAGTCATGGATTCCGTCCCCTCAGGCAGCTCTGAGGCTGTAGGCACTGACTTTTGGCTTGGCCGATGAATCGGCTTTAAAAACCCAACCTGCGTCAAAGCAGAGAGTGGCAGACGAGGCAAGCGAATTTCTACCGCCTGCTCCTGATCTGCTTGTTTAAAATCCAGTGATTTTAATAATCCGCTAAATTCAACCCGCACCACTGGCCACATCAGCTCTAGCAAACTGCCCGCTTGCGGCGTAATGGGCCTCTCTTTTTCATAGCTACTTTCTGAATAACTGACTTCCCCAAACAGATGCAACTGCCGCTTGGCTCGGGTGGCAGCGACATAGAGCAGACGAATATTTTCATACTGCTGCTTCTCCTTGTCATACTGCTTTACCAACTCCGACAACACCGAACGCCCCTTGCCCGCTTTTTTGGTCAGAGGGGCAATCAGCCAGTACACCTGCTGGTCTTGGCGAAACTGCAACCAGTTCAATATCTGTTCTTCATTATTGCGCCCCTTTTTTCCCAAACTGGGCAGTAGCACCGTATCAAACTCCAAGCCCTTTGATTTATGCATGGTCATAAGCTCAATCTTGCCCGCCGTTTCCCGGGTATCCGGCAGGGCGAACAGGCTCTGTAAGTGGCTTTCAATGGTATCAAATCGCAACTCCGATGCCGGTATCTGCCCCAGCATCTGTAAGTAAGCCTCAATATTCTCCAATCCCTCCAAAGCCATTTCTTCCGGCAAAGTCTGCGCCCCCAGAAGCGCCAACCAAGCGGCTTTTACCAAAGCGACTGGATGCTCCGAATGCCACTGCACCAAAGCCGCCTGCAATACCGGAACCACCGCCTGCAATCGTAAACATCCTGCTTCAGATAGCTGATTCGCCATCTCTTGCACCAAACCTAGCAGGCAGGACTGGGGATTTTGAGATTTTTCTGCGATTTCTTTCTGGTTTTCCGAACCTTCTTGCCAATATTGAAATAATTTCTGCAAAATCTGCCACAAGCTAAAGGCCTTTTGAAGTCTGGGCTCAACCCCTGCCAGCACGGTTAAGTCGGGTAGATTTAATCCCACCAGTGGCGAACGCAGCAGCGCTAACCAAGCATCACGATCCCCCAAATGCAACAGAGCTCGAGTCAAAGCCTGAATATCCTGCACCTCTTGCCGTTGGCTCAACTGCTCCAACTCTACTGCTCGAAAGCCCAGCCCTGCCTGCTTAAGTTGACCCGCCAAAGCCACCAAATGACTACGACTACGCCCCAACACCGCTATTTTCTCCCCGGTGCCTTCCAACTGCGGCAAACGCTGTTGAATCACTTTCACCATCTGCTGATAGTGATCCATATCGGATTGATTCAGCGCCCAATGCGTGGTCACAGCGTGAGCTACATCATCAGAAAAAGGTACCGCTGGCGTATAGCACACCGCCCCTTTAGCAATATTGTTGTATTGAGGAAACAGCGGTTTAAAGGTGCGGTTCACCCAATCAATCACCCCCTGCGTGGAGCGAAAATTAACCTGCAGCCGCAAAGGTTTTAATGCCACCTCACCTAAAGCGGCGGGTTGACCGTCCATGCCCCAAGCCTGCAAAAAGTTCCCCACCTCCGCCTCTCGGAATCGGTAGATAGACTGCATAGGATCCCCTACAATAAATAGGGTACGGCCATCTTCTGGCTGCCAGCCTGCCACCAGTTTTTGCAACAGCTCACTTTGAGTGACACTGGTGTCTTGAAACTCGTCAATGAGTAGATGTTGAATCCGATAGTCCAGCTGTAATGCCAAATCGGTGGGCGCGTCCTCTGTTCCCAAAGCTTGATTGGCCGCCATCGCCACCTCAATAAAGTCGCTCTCTCCTACTTGGTCAAACACCACCTTGAGATAGGCGGCTGCCCGTTGCATCAGAGCCATCAGCTGTTGCAAGTCTTGCCACTGCTCATCGGTGTAGAGAGGGTCCGGTAGCTTTTGCAACTGCCCCAGTGCGTCTGCCACTCCAGGTAAGGTTCCCAGCTCTTCTAAAAGGGTTTTCATCTGCTGCTTTTTCTCAGCAGAGCCACCATCTTTCACGGTAGGAAACCCTTCAGCCTTAGTTAGGCGAGCTCCTTTCAAATCGCCATCTTTTTTCAAAATCCAATTCGCCAAAGCCCGCCACCGAGGCAAGGCCTCCACAGAGAAGCTTAAATCAAAACCACACACCGTATCCAAAGGCTGTTTAGGGTCATGCTCAATGGCGTATTCCGCCATGCTGACAATTTGTCGCAAAATTGGCCGTGCCTCTTGTAGAATCAGTTGTCTCTCAGCCATCTCCTGCTGCACAATGGCCTCAATCGCCGACTCCAAAGCTTCTCTTTCCTGTTGCAGATGCACCACCGGCAACCATTGATCTCGCTTTTGCAGCATGGACACAATCAGGTCCACTGCTTGAGAAAAACGCCCATTGACCAGCTTTAACAAAGTGCCACTGGCCTGTTGTGTCTCCTCATCTTGTAACGCTTGCACTGCTGCTTGACGATAGAGCTCGGTCGGCTGTTCACTCACCTTAGCTTGTGCCCCAAAACGAGAAAGATAGGGCATCTGCTGCACCAAGTAACCATTCATTGAATCCAAAGTTCGAATCCGCAGACGGGAGGGATTTTGCAGTAGATGCCAGCCCATTGCCTCACTCTGTTGCAAGGCAGCCGTAGCCAAGCGGTGGGTATTACGGTCATACAGGGAAGCATTATCAGGCAAAGGGTGTTGTCCTTTTTGCAGGGTTTGCAAAATCCGGCTCCGCATCTCAGCGGCAGCTTTTTTGGTAAAGGTCATGGCCACCACCTGCTCCGGTGACTGTACCGTGCACAGCAGAGCCAAAAAGCGCTGAGTCAGCAGAGCCGTTTTTCCTGAACCCGCTGGCGCCTGCACAATATAAGAATCAAAAGGATTGATCGCCTCTCTCCGTTCCTGTCCATCCGCCAACGCCTCATCGACTTCCAACCGCTGCAATACCGCTACAATACCTGTCATCACCTATCTTCCGCCTCTTTCTTACAATGTACCCTTGTGCTGACTTATTCAATCATGCAAATGACTTATTTTAGCCCTCCAAAAAGGTGCACTGACAAGTTTTTTGCTAACACCCGTATTTATCCCTCAATCTGAACTTTTTATCCCTCCCAATTCCTGCTAAACTGATGCGAATTATCACGACTATAAGAGGTGTGTTTATGTTGACCAAAAACCTTATTTCCTCTCTCATTACGGGTACATTACTGATTGTTTTAGCTGGCTGCAGCAGCGAAAAACCCAAACCCGGCTTTGACTATGGTAGCTACGAAAGACAAAAACAAGCCGCCCAACAGGCTGACCGAGAGCTTGACCGTGAAGTACAGAAACTTAAAAAATAAAAAATATAAAATTCTTTTTCTATGAATCCAACCACTCAATTTGCCCAAATCCCCATGCAGTCCGTGGGACCCTTTAAACTTATTGGTGATGTCGAAGTTGATGATCTCATGGTACCTATGGCCACTTACGAAACTCCACTCTGGCCATCGGTCGCTCGCGGGGCACGCGTAACGCATCACGCTGGGGGAATTCGAGTCACCGTGTTAGACGACCGCATGAGCCGCTCGATATTGCTGGAAGCTCCTCATGCTGCAGTCGCTCGCCAAGCTGTGCAGAGCATTCAGGCTCGCCAACCCGATCTACAAGCCGTGGTCAGTCAAAGTAGTCGTTTTGCTCAACTGCTGGCCATCAATCCGCAAATTGTTGGCAATCTCATCTACCTTCGATTTGAGTTTCAAACCGGTGATGCATCGGGCCACAATATGGTTACCAATGCTGCAGATCGCCTCATTCCCTGGCTGCTGGCAGAATACCCCGAGTTGAGCTATGTCTCTATCTCCGGCAACTACTGCACCGATAAAAAGGTTTCCTCTGTCAATGGCATTCTTGGGCGGGGCAAAAATGTAGTGTGTGAAACCGTCATTCCGCGTAAGCTCTGCAAACGCTTTCTTAAAACCATGCCAGAAGCCTTAACCGACTTGCACATTAAAAAAGACCTGATCGGCAGCATTGTCTCTGGTGGACTTCGCACCGCCAATGCCCATGTGGCCAATATGCTGCTGGGCTTCTATCTCGCCACTGGTCAAGATGCCGCCAATATTGTGGAAGGCTCCCAAGCCATTAACCATGTAGAGGTGACGCCAGAAGGAGATCTTTACTTCTCCACCACCCTGCCCAACCTAATTGTGGGTACGGTGGGCAACGGCAAAGGGCTAGACTTTGTACAGACCAACTTAGAACAACTGGGTTGTACAGATAAAGAGAAACCACCTGGAGACAATGCCCGTCGCCTCGCCTGCATTGCCGGTGCCACAGCCCTCTGCGGCGAACTCTCTCTGCTGGCGGCGCAAACTAACCCTGGAGAGCTCATGGCTGCACACATCAAGCTAGAACGGCAAGCGGGAAGCGCCTCCTAAAATGAGCGACATTACCCAACGCAAACAGGATCACCTCACCGCCTTGGCAGAAGATCCAGCCATTGAGCGGCAGCAGAGTGGCTTTGATAGCATTCAGCTGACACACCGTGCCCTGCCAGAGCTGGATTACGCCCAGGTGGATACGACCACCACTTTTTTAGGCAAACTCTTAAGCTTTCCCTTTTTGATCTCCTCCATGACCGGTGGCGGGGCACAAAATCTCCACCAGATTAACCAACACCTAGCCGAAGCTGCCGAAACCTGCCAAGTGGCGATGGCCGTGGGCTCACAACGCACTATGATTCAGAGTAAATCTGCTGCAAAAAGCTTTCAACTGCGGCAATATGCACCCAATGTGCCACTCATTGCCAACCTAGGTGCGGTTCAACTCAATGTTGGTTTTGGTTTAAAAGAGGCATTAAAAGCAGTTGAGACCTTACAAGCCGATGCTCTCTATCTGCACCTCAACCCCTTGCAAGAAGTGATTCAGCCCGAAGGGGACACCAATTTTGCCAACCTGCTCCCCAAAATTGAACAACTGGTTAAGCAGCTCCCTGTGCCCATTATTCTGAAAGAAGTCGGTTGTGGCTTCTCTGCTGAGGACATTCGCCGCGGGATTGAGGCAGGCGTGCAGTGGTTTGACCTAGCAGGACGTGGCGGCACCTCTTGGAGCCGAATTGAAGCCCACCGCACCACCAATACCGCTCAAAGCGACCTAGGTAGGCTGTTCCAAGACTGGGGGCTCACCACCCCCCAAAGCCTACAACAGGCTACTCCTTTTCAAGGCCAAGCACACTTTATTGCCAGCGGTGGTATCCGTAATGGTATTGACATGGTGAAATCTGTTATAATGGGCGGCTGCGTTTGCGGTGTCGCCGCACCATTGCTTCAGCCAGCCTTAGAAAGCGTTGATGCCGTGGTTGATACCATTAATACCTTTAAAAGGGCCTACCACACCGCACAATTTTTACTGGGTGCGCCGAATTTTGACCACCTTTTTTTTAATTCAGATTTGATCCTGTCCTACTAATGGTCACAAATCTGCAAAATTGACAGACTCGACTTTATGACAAATGTTGGCATTGACCTGATTCACTTTGCAACCTCTGACTACTATCTGGGGCTGGACACCTTTGCCAAACAGAAGGGAATTGATTACAACAAATATAAGGTCGGCATCGGGCAAGAGAAGATGTCCATTGCACCACCAGATGAGGACATTGTCACGCTTGCAGCCAAAGCCGCTGACCCCATTTTGCAGCAAATCAACTCAAATGAGATTACTGCCGTGCTCTTTGCCACCGAATCTGGGGTGGATCAATCTAAGTCGGCTGGGGCTTTTTTGCATGGTTTGCTGAGTCTGCCCAAACGCTGCCGCGTCATTGAGTTTAAACACGCCTGTTATGCAGGTGCCGCTGCTTTACAGATGGCAAAAGTCATGGTGCAGGCCAATCCTAAAGAGCAGGTACTGGTCATCGCTTCTGATGTGGCTAAATATGACATTGACTCCTCAGGCGAAGCCACGCAAGGCTGCGGTGCTGTAGCCATGCTAGTCAAACACGCCCCCCGCTTATTAGAGTTGGAATCTGGTTCGGGCTACTATACCGATGATGTGATGGACTTTTGGCGTCCCAACTACCGTAGCACCGCTCTGGTAGATGGTAAATACTCCACTAAAGTCTACCTCAACAGCTTGAAACACGCCTGGCAGCATTTCACAGAAGAAACTGGCAAAAGCTTTAACGATATTGACTACTTCTGCTATCACATTCCCTTTACCAAAATGGCCGAAAAGGCACATAAATCCTTGGTCAAACAAGCCGGTGTAAGCCTAAGTGAGGAAGAGTTTGCCCAACAGACTCAACCTGGACAAGCCTATAACCGGCTGGTGGGCAACAGCTACAGTGCCTCGGTCTTTATCGGCTTCTGCTCTCTATTGGACAATGCCCCAGAAAACTTAGAAAACAAACGGATTGGCTTTTTTAGCTATGGCTCCGGTTGCGTGGCAGAATTCTTTACCGGCAAAATCCAGCTAGGCTATCAGTCTGTATTGATGACTGATGACCACCAGCAACAGATAGCAAACCGCACCCCGCTTAGCTATGAACAATATCTCGACTTTCATCAGCAAATGAATGGCGGTGAAGCAAACATCACCTACCCTGTTTATAACCGTGGTGCCTACCGTTTGGCCGAGATTAAAGAACACAAACGCATCTATCAGCATCAGGAGCCCTAATCATGTCGTCTGTGCACTGCACCGCACCGGCAAAACTTCTGCTTACCGGTGAGCATGCAGTGCTCAATGGCATTCCTGCCTTAAGCTTAGCCATCAACCTTCATAGTCACGCACAGCTACAGCATAATTCCCAAGCCCCTGACAGTCTATTTATTGAACTCACCGACTATCAACAACAGCACGAATACCCCTTCCCGATCTGGGAGAGCTTAGCCATTGCCGCTGAAGCCCGCTATCAAAACTTTCTCGACCATCATCTCGCCATTCACGCTGTATTAAAAACACCTGTAGATTTGGTACTGCTCACCTTCTACCATTTCCACCAACTGCATCCCCTAAAAAAGGGGGGATGGAAACTCGCCCTACACTCAGATATCTGGCAAGGCCGAGGATTAGGCAGCTCTGCCAGTGTGATTATGAGCCTGCTCTCAGCCATAAACCACGCACATGGACACCCTCTGTCTGTGGTAAAGATTAAGAAATTGGCTCAAATGATTGAGAGCCGTCAACATGGTCAATCCAGTGGTGTGGACACCAGCACCGTTCTCCTCGGCGGACTCATTCAATATCAATTAGTTGGCAGCGTGACCAAAATTGACACTTTGCCACAGCACCCCTTAAAAGGCTACCTCATTGACACCGGCAAACCGGATAGCAGTACAGGGGAGTGTGTTCAACAAGTGCAGCGTCAATTTCCTCAAAACCACCCCATTTGGCAGCAGTTCGCGCAAGTTTCTCAACAGGTGGTACAAGCTTGGCAGATCCAATCTGGTCGAGATTTAAAAGTCCAAGTACGGAAAAACCAAGCCTTGCTGGAGCAGATTGGTATTGTGCCTTCCAAAGTGGCTAATTTTATTGCCCAGCTCCACCAAGACCCTGATACGGCTGCCAAGGTATGCGGAGCCGGCAGCATCAAAGGTGACCACGCTGGCGTCCTTCTCTGCCTTAGCCCCAAGCCTCCAGCCGATCTGTGTGAACAGTGGGGGTATCGCTGGCAAAAAATTAAAGTGGCTCACAACGGAGTGCAGTGTGAAAAATTCTAAGACCTTTCGCAGTCGAGCCCCCGCCAATCTAATGCTGATGGGGGAACACGCTGTGGTGCACGGATATCCAGCCCTGGCCTGTGCGATTGATCAATGGATTCAAATTGAGTGGGAAGTGATACCTGAGAGTGAGCAAGCCATCATTCACTCTGAGTTGGCAAACCACACCACCGATTGGCGCAACTGGCAAGTCCACCCCAAGCTACAATTTGTGCAAGCCGCCCTACAAGCATATCAAAAGCCTTTGCAACAGCAAAAACTAGGCGTTCGTCTCACCATTCGCAGTGAATTTTCCTCTACCATCGGTTTTGGTAGCTCTGCCGCTGTGCTGGCAGCCACCCTAGGTGGGTTGCATCATTTATTGGAAAAGCCAATAGACCCTTCAACAAAACTTAGCCTTTTCCAAACGGGTCTAAAAATCATTCACCAAATCCAAAAGCGGGGCTCTGGTACCGATCTCGCTGCCAGCCTTTTTGGTGGACTTATCTACTTTGAGCCCAACAAACCCCAAATCACCCCTCTGCCACTCACGCACCCCCTGCCGCTCACCCTAGTTTACTGTGGCTATAAATCCCCCACTGCTGAAGTGCTACAAAAGGTGGCAGAACAGTGGCAGGCAGAGCCCAAGCTTTTACAACAGCTCTACCAACTGATGGGCGACACCACCCAGGCCGCCTACCACGCTTGGCAAGAGCAAGCGCTTGATCGGTTTTATCAATTGGTGAATCGTTATCAAGGGTTGATGGACGCGCTCGGTGTAAATGATGCCACTTTAAGTCAACTCATCTACCAACTGCGTGAAGATCTGCCTGCCAGCAAAATCTCTGGCAGCGGCCTGGGGGATTGCGTGCTGGGATTGGGACAACTACCGCTAGAAAAACAGCAAAGCTATCAACCGCCCATGCAGTGCTTTTCTCCCCAAATTGCCCCACAGGGGATACAAGTTATTTTGTCATAAGAGAGCCTATGCGAATGAGTCATTCAGCTATCACCGCCCAACAATTTATCGACCAATTTCTGCCCCATAAAACCCCAGCCCAGCCTCAAGGAAAAGGGGAAGCGCCCGTCAATATCGCTTTGGGCAAATACTGGGGCAAACGCAATATCCCTCTAAACCTGCCCATTAACAGCAGCCTCTCTATTAGCCTGCCTGGTCTCGGTACACAAACCCAGATACAGTTAACTGAAGCTGCTCAGGCTGACCAAGTGCAACTTAATGGCAAAATGCTAGAGGCAGAACATCCCTTTGCCCAAAGGATGAGTCGATTTTTAGACCTTTTTCGTCCTGATAAAAAACTTCATTTTGCAGTCAATACCCATAATAGCGTCCCTACCGGTGCAGGGCTGGCCTCCTCTGCTTCAGGCTATGCCGCCTTAGTGCTGGCTTTGGACAATCTTTTTCAGTGGGGGTTAAGTCGACAACAGCTCTCTATCTTGGCACGAATGGGCAGTGGCTCAGCCAGCCGCTCTCTATTTAATGGATTTTCCATCTGGCATAAAGGGGAAAAAGCCGACGGCTCCGATAGCTTTGCCGAACCCATTGAGACGACTTGGCCCGAGCTCTGCATTGGTTTGGTCAAGGTGGATATTTCAGAAAAGTCTGTTGGCTCAACTGCTGGCATGCAGAGAACGGTGGAGACCTGCGACCTCTACCAATCCTGGCCACAGCAGGCCGAAAGAGATGTGCAAACCCTACAGCAGGCCATCACCCATCATGACTTCACTCTACTGGGAGAGACCGCCGAACACAATGCCCTCAGTATGCACGCCACCATGATCGCGACTTGGCCACCAATTCTCTATTGGCAAGCAGATTCGGTTAAAGCGATGCAAAAGGTTTGGCAGTTAAGGGAACAAGGGGTAGAGATCTATTTCACCATGGACGCGGGCCCCAATTTAAAACTGATTTTTCAGGAAAGTGTCGCAGAGTCTGTTCAAGCTACATTTCAAGGGTTAGAGATTATTCGTCCCTTTAAGGAAGTGCTGATTAAATAGACATTGTAAGGGCAACGGCACGACACTGTGCTTTGAGTGTTCCTTAAGTAAATCAGAGGGGCGAGACTGAGAGTTTTGACAAAAAAGCCGTTTTTTGGACTTTATAAGACCTTTGCACGAGTGAGAAGCAAAATTCATCTCGTGCAAAGGTCTCTTTATTTCACCACAGAAAGATGCCCGCGCTTTTTCGGCTTTTTATCTGTTTTAGGCTCAGCACCTCCTGCTTCTTCCGTTTTAGCCAACTTCCCTTCTACTGTAGATAAAGTAGGCTTTTTTTCCACGGATGCCTTCGGCTGCTCTTCTGCCTCTTCGGGATAATACTCTGGCGGGAAAGGCATACCTTGCCCATTTTCTCGGGCAAAGATCGCCAACACCGCTTCCGGTGGAAAGCCTAACTCTTGCTCTACGCCTTTAAAGCGTGCCCTAAAACGGATCCAGTCGTTCTCCATCCGTAAGCCCAGCACAGCTGAAGGGCTAATATTCAGAATAATAACCCCATCTTCAGCATACTCAAAAGGGATCTGAATCCCGGGCCAGTTGGCATCTACCTGAAGATGTGGCGTCCAACCATTGTCTACAATCCATTCATACATGGCTCGCAGAAAATAGGGACGATTGGAAATTTCACTCATCAAAGCTCTCCGTACTAGATATCGTCTCTCATATCAATTTCATCATCACTCAAGCTGTTCGGAAACTCTTCTCGCGCCAGCATCCGCTTAGCATAGTCGCTAATGGGCTTGGCTGATTTTGGTAACTCAATACCCAAATAAGGGAGTCGCCACATCAAGACCGATAGACTCACATCCACCAGAGAGAACTCATCACTCATAAAGTAAGGCTTATGATCAAACACCGGAATCATCTGAATCAACCGCTCTTTTAATTCACGGCGAGCTTGCATTACTTCTGCTTCATCTTCAGAAGACTGAATGGTTTCCACCAGCGGATACCATTCCAACTCAATCTGACGCAACATCTGACGAGCCCGTGCACGGGTGGTCGGATCCACTGACATTAACGGCGGATGAGGGAAACGCTCATCCAAATACTCCAGAGCGGTTTGCACATCATACAAAATCAGGTCACGATCCACCAAAGTAGGCACCGTACCATAAGGGTTCAGCTCCAAAAGATCTTCCGGTAGATTATTGGGATCCACATCAATAATCTCCATGGGAATCTCTTTCTCTTTAGCCACCAAACGAATACGGTGGGAGTTGGGGCTTTTGGGATCAGAAAACAATACCATGGTGGAACGCTTAGTGACGGGAATATCTGACATAATAACCTCTCTTTACTTATCTGACTTTATTGTTTAGTTAGACTATTATACCGCCCTTGTCAAGTGCCATGCAGAGGTTTTTTAAGGTGCGTCAAGGTTTATAAATCAATAACTTACCAACCTTACCCGTCCTTCAGGGTGCTTTACATTCTGCCAAAATCCAGTTAAATTTACGGTAAGTTTTACGGTAAGTTGTAAGCGGGGTAAAAATCATGATTAGAA
>CAYOOU010000006.1:23638-31220 GCA_964405635.1 uncultured Piscirickettsiaceae bacterium | reverse complement strand
ATGGCGGAGCGGACGGGATTCGAACCCGCGACCCCCTGCGTGACAGGCAGGTATTCTAACCAGCTGAACTACCGCTCCGTGATTGGTGGGTGATACTGGGCTCGAACCAGTGACCCTCGCCTTGTAAGGGCGATGCTCTCCCAACTGAGCTAATCACCCAATCACATAGATTTTCAAGCTTAAATTGAAGAACTTTGGCAAGTTCTAATTAAACTTTCAAATCTTTATCTCTCTTTAGTTGCTAGGCCTTTCAAAAAAACGCCCATCGCTTAAAGATGGGCGTATTATAAAGGCTGTAGCGTTATTGTCAATGGGTTTTTGAACAAAAAATTAGACTTTTTTTATCCTTTTTAAATCCATCTGAACACCAAAAACGGTCTTAGTTAACAGCCTCTTTCAGCGCCTTACCAGCAGTGAACTTAGGCACTTTTGCAGCTGGAATTTGCATGGTTGCACCTGTTTGAGGATTGCGACCTGTACGAGCGGCACGCTCACCTACCTTAAAAGTTCCAAATCCAATAAGTGCAACCTGTTCGCCATCGCTTAGAGCTTTTGTAATAACACTTAAAGTTGCATCTAATGCTTTTGCGGCATCTGCCTTGGTAAGTCCTGCTTCTTCTGCAATTGCACTGACAAGTTCAGATTTATTCATTTTTTGTTTCTCCATAAGTTATTTTTTCCTGTGGGCCCTGAAACGAGGCTGCATGTATTTATAGCAAGCTTTGGCTAAAACTGTCAACACCCAAACTGAAACAAACGCTAAAACAGTCACTTTTTTTAGAAATTAGTGGCTATTTACACTGTTTTTATCTAGGTTGACTGCAACCTCTACACCAGTGGTTGCTTGAGTTGATGAAAAATCATTAGTTTTTTTTATACTTAACTCTTCCGCTACAACCTCTGACTTTACTGACTTCGGCTGTGCTTCTAGAGCATGTTCAAAAACCTCATCAATCCATTTTACTGGTAACACCTCTATTTCAGAAGTAATTTCTTTTGGAACCTCTTTCAGATCACGAGCATTTTCATAGGGAATCAGTACTTTTTTAATCCCTCCCCTCAGAGCTGCCAATAGTTTCTCTTTTAAGCCTCCTATTGGAAGTACCTCCCCTCTTAGGGTAATCTCTCCAGTCATCGCCACATCCGCTCTGACGGGAATTTTGGTAAATACCGATGCAATGGCAGTACACACAGCAATGCCGGCACTGGGTCCGTCCTTTTTAATTGCCCCTTCAGGGAAGTGTAGATGCAAATCAAACTTCTCATAAAAGTCCTTCTCTAGGCCTAATTGAGTTGATCGGCTACGAATCACACTCATAGCGGTTTGTGTAGACTCTTGCATCACACTTCCCAGTTGCCCTGTAGTCACCACCTTGCCCTTGCCTGGCATTTTAGTGGCCTCTATTCGCAACAGATCTCCACCTACACGGGTCCAGGCCAAGCCTGCAACCTGCCCTACTTGGTTGGCCTCGTCAGCCAAACCGATACGGTATCGAGCGACACCAAGGTACGCTTCAAGGTTATCACTGTCTATACTCACCGGTGCTTGCCTCTCATTGAGCACCAGCTCTTTCACCACTTTACGACAAAGCTTTGCAATCTCTCGATCCAGGAGCCGCACCCCTGCTTCTCGTGTATAGAGCTGAATAATGGTTTGCAGTGCGTTATCACTAACAGACAGTTCGCCCTTTTTTAAACCATGTGCTTTGATCTGCCGCGGTAGCAGATGGTTTTTGGCAATCTCCATTTTTTCAGCTTCAGTGTAACCCGCTAGGTTAATCACCTCCATACGATCCAATAGAGGCTCAGGAATATCCATTGAGTTAGATGTTGCAACGAACATCACATGAGACAGGTCATAACCCACTTCCAAGTAGTGGTCATTAAAGTCCTTATTCTGTTCTGGATCCAACACCTCTAATAAAGCACTGGCAGGGTCGCCACGGAAATCCTTCGCCATCTTATCAATTTCATCCAACAGAAACAGTGGATTAATTGTGCCGGCATCCTTCATTTTTTGAAGAATCTTTCCAGGCATCGCACCAATATAGGTACGGCGATGCCCACGGATTTCAGCTTCATCTCGTACACCCCCCAACGACATTCGTACATATTGGCGATGCGTGGCTTCAGCAATGGAGCGTGCCAAGGTGGTTTTCCCCACACCTGGAGGCCCCACTAAACAGAGAATAGGCCCTTTCAGCTTATTGACCCGCTGTTGCACCGCTAAATACTCCAGAATCCGCTCTTTCACTTTTTCTAGTCCGGCATGTTGCGCATCTAAAATCTGTTCTGCCTTTTCTAAGTCTTTAGACAAACGAGAGCGTTTTTTCCAAGGAATACTTAACACCCAATCTAAATAGTTGCGAACGATAGTCGCCTCTGGGGATTGAGGGGACATCATCTTCAGTTTTTTCAGCTCGGAGGTCGCCTTCTCTTGTACGGCTTTAGGCAGTCCAACAGTCTCAATTTTCTCTTTAAGCTGCTTTAATTCATCTGCTGTGTCTTCATCTTCTCCAAGCTCTTTGTGAATCGCTTTAATCTTCTCATGCAGATAGAAGTCACGCTGAGTCTTATCCATCTGCTGCTTCACACGAGTGTTAATCCGCTTTTCTGACTCTAAAATTTCAATTTCAGTCTCAATATAAACTAACAGCTTTTCTAGTCGAGCAGTCTGATCAATTATTTCCAATAATGCCTGTTTTTTAGCCACATCTAAACTTAAATTAGAGGAAACTAAGTCAACCAGACGATCGGCATCAAAAGTTTTTAAGACAGACTCCTTTACCTCAGAGGGGTGTTTTTTCTTGAGCTCTGTGTAAACATTAAAACGGTCATGAATCGTCTGCACCAAAAGTGTGATCTCTTCCGCATCAGGTACCTGGATTTCAAGTCGCTGAATATCCCCCAATAACATATTGGGTTCATCCTTTAAGCCGATTAACTTAAAGCGCTGCACGCCTTCAATAAGTGCCTTAATGGTGCCATCTGGTAATTTCAGGAGTTGCAAAATATTGGCCATAGTGCCAACAGGATATAAATCCTCTAACCGGGGATTATCTTGATCTGGCGTTTTTTGGGTCACCAAAAAAATCTGCTTGTCTTGTTGCATCGCCTCATTGAGCGCGTTTACCGATTTCTCTCTTCCTACAAATAAGGGGATAACAGTACCCGGAAATACCACTACATCCCTTAAAGGAAGAACCAACACATTCATTTTCATTTCAATTTGGTCTAAATCCATATTCTGTCTCTCACTTTAAACTTCTTGGATTTGCATAAAAAATGGAGCCATTGGACTCCATTCTTTCTGGTTTATACATTCAGGCAGGAAAAATTCACACTAGCCAATAACCTTCTCTTGCTCTTTGCTTTCTTTATAAACCAGCATAGGAGGCTTTTTGCCTTCCACTACCGCTTTATTAATAATGACTTTCTCAACATTTTCCATGCTGGGTAAATCATACATGGTATCAAGCAAGATATGCTCCAAAATGGATCGCAATCCACGAGCGCCCGTTTTTCTTTCAATCGCTAGTTTAGCAATAGCCTTTAGGGCATCCTTACGGATCTGTAGCTCAACACCTTCCAGTTCAAACATTTTCTGGAACTGTTTCACCAAGGCATTTTTAGGTTCGGTCAAGATTTGGATCAATGCCGCTTCATCCAGCTCTTCAAGCGTAGCAATAACCGGCAAACGACCGACAAATTCAGGAATTAATCCAAATTTAATCAGATCTTCCGGCTCAATGTCACTAAACTTTTTACGATTTTTACGTTTTTCATCTTCAGATTTCACATCAGCAGAGAAACCAATACCGGTATTCTTTTCGGTACGCTGTTCAATAATCTTATCCAACCCTTCAAAAGCGCCCCCAACAATAAAAAGGATTTTTGAAGTATCCACATGGATCATCTCTTGATTCGGATGTTTGCGTCCGCCTTGTGGGGGAATATTAGCAACCGTACCCTCAATCAATTTGAGCAGTGCTTGTTGCACGCCTTCCCCAGAGACATCTCGAGTGATAGAAGGGTTTTCAGACTTTCGGGTAATCTTATCAATTTCATCAATATAGATAATACCTCGTTCCGCCTTCTCTGGATCATTGTCACAACGTTGCAACAGTTTTAGCACAATACTTTCTACATCTTCCCCCACATATCCAGCTTCTGTCAAAGTCGTCGCATCAGCAATGGCAAAAGGCACATCTAAAAGTTTAGCGAGGGTTTGAGCCAAGAGTGTCTTTCCAGACCCGGTAGGTCCAATCAGTAAAATATTACTTTTGGTGAGCTCTACATCATCATTGTGATGGGCATTTTGCAGACGCTTATAGTGGTTATAAACCGCTACCGCCAATACTTTTTTCGCCTGTACTTGGCCAATAACATAGTCATCCAGAATTTGGCTAATCTCATGAGGTGTAGGCAGGTGATCCAGCTCAAATTGGCTCATTGCCTCTTCACCAAACTCCTCTCGCAAAATATCATTGCACAGCTCTACACACTCATCACAAATATAGACTCCAGGCCCAGCAATCAGCTTTTTGACCTCATCTTGACTTTTGCCGCAAAATGAACAATATAAATTTTTTCCACTCATTCTCTTTTTCCTATAGTGTCAAGCAAATTATGCCCGACGGGTTAAGACCTGATCGATTAAGCCATAGGCCTGCGCCTCTTCAGAACTCATAAAGTTATCCCGATCAGTATCTTCTTCAATTTTTTCAATGGGTTGTCCAGTGTGCTCAGCTAATAGACGATTAAGCTTGTCTTTAATCGACAAGATCTCTTTGGCATGAATTTCAATATCACTGGCTTGCCCTTGGAAGCCGCCTAATGGCTGGTGAATCATCACTCGGGAGTTAGGCAGTGCAAAGCGCTTACCTTTGGCGCCAGCCGACAACAAGAAAGAGCCCATACTGGCTGCTTGCCCGATACACATGGTTGAAACATCAGGTTTGATAAACTGCATGGTGTCATAAATGGCCATACCCGCTGTGACACTACCACCTGGTGAGTTAATGTACAGATGAATGTCTTTATCTGGATTTTCAGACTCTAGGAAAAGCAACTGCGCCACAATTAAGTTGGCCATATGATCTTCCACCTGCCCTACCAGAAAAATAACGCGTTCTTTTAATAAACGAGAGTAGATGTCATAGGAGCGTTCACCACGACTGGTTTGCTCAATTACCATAGGGACTAAGGCGTTTTGAATTGATTCCATCATAAAATTGTCTTTCCTAGAGTTTAGATTTATGTGTCAGGTTAGAATGGTTGACCCTGACAACTTCAGGGTGTCTTCGAATATAGAGGCTATCTTAGCTTTTTCAAGGTAAAAAAAAAACCCTAATTGTACGACGTTCTCAGAACAGCCGACAAAAAGGGTTATAGGGTGATTAAGCCGCTGGGTTCACGACTTCGTCAAAGCTTTTCTTGACTTCATTCACCTTAGCTTGATCTAAAATAGCTTGAGCCACCTTGTCTTCAGTCAAAATAGATTGGATTTCTGCCATCGCTTGAGGGTTTTGACGATACCAGTTGACCACCTCTTGAGGGTCTTCATAGGCAGAGGCTTGTTCAGTAATATAATTTGTTACCTCTTCTTCAGAAGCCTTGTAGCCACCCTCTTTAATGGCTTGACCCAAGATTAAGCCCAGCTTCACACGCTTTTCTGCTTCATCTTTAAATTGATCAGCAGTCAAGTTGACATCTTCGGCTTTAATTCCTTGTTGTTGAAGCTGTTGCACTGCTCGATTCATTAATGCTTCAACTTCTTGCTGAACCATCGCTTTTGGCAGTTCAACTTCAACTTCAGCTTCTAGGGCATTGAAAACATTGGTACGGTTTTGCTGCTTCACAGCATTCAAAACTTCACGCTCCATATTAACCTTTATCTCGTTGCGAAGTGCCTCTTCAGTCCCCTCTTCAATTCCTAAAGACTTTACGAATTCTTCATCAACTTCTGGCAACTCTTTTGTTTGTACAGAGTGTACGGTCACATCAAATTCGGCTTCTTTGCCTTTAAGGTTTTCCGCATGATAGTCTTCTGGGAAGGTCACTGAGATGGTGCGTGTTTCCCCTTTTTTCATACCAACAAGCTGCTCTTCAAAGCCAGGAATCATACGACCAGAGCCAATAATAATAGGCACATCTTCCGCTTTGCCACCTTCAAACTCTTCACCGTCAACTCGACCAACAAAGCTAGCAATCACTTGCTCACCCTCTTTCGCCTTTTTATTGGCATTACATGGACGCCAAGCAGAACGCTGCTCACGCAACTTATCGATCATTTTATCGACATCTTTATCATCAATGTCTGCAACCACTTTTTCAACTTCTAGCTCACCAAATTCAGGTAACTTGATTTCAGGGTAACTTTCAAAACGGGCAACAAATTCAATAGCGCCATCTTCATCTTTTAGCTCATCAAACATTGGGTAACCAGCGACCCGCACCCCTTCTTGCTCAACGGCATCGTAGAATGCTTTTTGTACCGCCTCACCCAAAAGCTCTTGACGAACAGAATCGCCATAACGCTTTTTAACAATGCTTAACGGAATCTTTCCAGGACGAAACCCGTCCATTTTCATTGTGCGACGCATCTCATTCAAACGCTGATCGACTTTTTTGTTCAATTCCTCAGCTGGAAAGTTTACAGTAATTTTATGTTCCAGACCTTGTTCAGGCTTTTCTAGTGTTACTTGCATTATTAAATCTCGGTTAGTGGTTCATGATAACGAGATAACGACATATTAATATATAGCCGCACCCATAAAAATTTCAAAAGAGCAATTATACTGCTTTCCTGCTTGTTTTCAATGAAATTCCACGGCTGTTAATATTGTTTGAGACCAGAAAAGCTTCTTATCCAGGCGCGTGCTTAGACTATTTCGAAATAACTGTCTGTTATTTTTGTGGTAAAATAGGAAGATTAAAAAATTATATAACTATAACGGTATAAATGCACACTGATTAAATAGGATAGGAGTTTAAAAATGGTTATTGAGCGTATTGTATTGACCTTGGCCGGCACAATGGTACTGTTAGGGTTGGCACTTGGCCACTATGTTTCTGAAACTTGGTATATCTTGGATCTTTTGGTAGGCGCAAGCCTATTAATTTCTGGGCTCACTGGCTTCTGTCCAATGGTGTTAATTCTTCGTAAAATTGGTTTTAAACACGGTTGTGCATTTAAGTAACAGCCTTTTTCTTAATATGCCTGCACCTGCGGGCATATTTATAAGTTAAGCATTTTGTCGGTAAATTTCTGCTTCCACCGCTTCTATTTCCTCTTCAAGCTCTAACCACTCCATCTCCAAAGCCTCTATCTCTGACTCCAATCGAGCTTGGCTTTTTAAAATAGCTGTCATCTCTTCAGACGCTGTCTGCTCATAAAAGTTAGGCTGCTGCATTTGTTGATGAATCTCTGCCAATTGCTGTTGGGCTTGAGTAAGCTGCTTTTCAATTTGGCTAATTTTCTGCTTAAACGGCTTAACCGCTCTTTGTACCGCTTGGCGTAATTGCGCTTTTTTTTGTCGCTGCTGTTTTTTATTACCACTTTCCGCTATAGAATCGGTTT
>CAYOOU010000006.1:19864-23538 GCA_964405635.1 uncultured Piscirickettsiaceae bacterium | reverse complement strand
GCTTTTTTTTGTCGCTGCTGTTTTTTATTACCACTTTCCGCTATAGAATCGGTTTTTTCTAGAGCAGGACTGGGGATTTTGGTACTTTTTTCAGCACTTTCTAATTGTCGTTTTTCTGCTTTAAGTTGAGCAGTTTGAGCCTTGACAGCTTCCAATTGTGCTTGAAGATAAGCATCAAGCCCACCCATAAAAGGGGTGACCTGTTTATCGTGTACCCACCAAAACTGATCGACAATTGAGGTAAGTAAATGACGATCATGGGAGACCACGATAATAGCCCCGTTAAATTCTAACAGCGCCATTTCCAGCGCATCACGGGTTTCCATATCCAGGTGGTTAGTTGGCTCATCTAAAATAATTAGATTAGGCTTTTGGGACACGATCATTGCCAGGGAAAGTCGTGCCTTTTCACCGCCTGAAAACTGTTTGACAGGGTCCAGAGCCTTTTCCCCTTTAAATCCAAATTGCCCTAAAAAATCCCGTGCCTGCTGGTCTGTCATTTCTGGGTTCAGTTTTAACAGGTGCTGCAAAGGGTTTTGCTCCGGTGTGAGAGCTTCCAGTTGATGCTGAGCAAAGTAGCCCACCTTTACCCCGCGGCTGATTTTGACCTTACCTGCATCTGGCTGCAACTGCCCAATTAGCAGCTTCAGAAAGGTAGATTTTCCAGAACCATTAACCCCTACTAAACCAATTCGGTCTCCAGATCGCAACACACTATCCACCGACTGCAAAATGGGTTCCGGCTGTTCAGGGTAGCTGAAACTGACCTGCTCGATTTGAATCATTGGGTCTGGCAGATGTTGCGGTGATGCAAAAGAGAACTGAAAAGGGTTGGTCGCCTGTACAGCAGCCACGGTTTCCATGCGTTCCAGTGCCTTGACTCGACTCTGTGCCTGCTTGGCTTTGCTGGCCTTGGCTTTAAAACGGCTGATAAAAGTTTGCAGATGTTGCATCTGCTGTTTCTGTTTATCGTGCAATGCTTGCTGCTGCATTAATTGTGCATTGCGTTGTCGCTCATAGGCGGCAAAGTTACCGGCATAATAGCGCAACTTCTGTTCTGCCAAGAGCACAATCCCTCCCACAACCTGATCTAGAAAATAGCGGTCATGAGAGATTACCATCAGCGCTCCCTCATAATTGGCCAGCCAGTTGGCCAACCAACTCACTGCTTCAATATCTAAGTGGTTGGTAGGTTCATCAAGCAACAGCAAATCGGCTCGCTGCATCAGTGCCCGTGCCAATTTCAACCGTACCTGCCATCCTCCTGAGAAATGATGCAAAGGGAGGTTAAACTCTGCCTCTTTAAAGCCCAGCCCAAACAGCAACTGCTTGGCTTTTACCGGCACTTGATAACCTTGAATCAAGTCCAACTGATCATAAAGCTGGACCATTTGATCATGGTTTTCTGTCTGTTCTGCTAGCGTAAGCTGTTGTTGGATCTCACTGTAAATCGTATCCCCTTGAAGCACATACTCCATCGCCGTCAGCTGGGACTCACTGACCTCCTGCTCCACATAACCAACTTGCCAATTAGGCGGCATTTTAATCTCACCCGCATCCAGAGTCGCCAGACCTAAAATGGCTTTAAACAGGGTGGATTTTCCGGCACCATTCTGCCCAATTAAGCCTACCTTTTGACCAGGATGCAGGGTAAAACTTGACTCTTGCAAAAGACAGAGACTACCTGCATAGAGGGTGATATTTTGAATGGCTAACATATATCAGAACAGTTTGGGTTCGGAAATTTGGGTCTCCAACAGGCGCCTGTCGGTCAGTAGCATCTGTCGATCCAGCTTAGCCGCTAGCTTTAAATCATGAGTCACGATTAAGAGTGAGGTGTTAAAGTCTTGATTCAGTCCGAGCATGAGCTCAAACACTTCTGCAGCCGCTTTTTCATCAAGGTTCCCAGTAGGTTCATCTGCCAAAATGCAGGCAGGGTCGGTAATCAAGGCTCGAGCAATGGCCACCCTCTGTCGCTCGCCACCAGAAAGTTCGCTAGGCTTGTGATTCAAGCGATGAGAGAGCCCTACCTTCTCTAAAATAAACTCTGCCTTCTGCTGGGCAGCTTTCCAATGGGTACGACGAATCCGCAATGGCATCATCACATTCTCCACTGCCGTTAACTCCGGTAGCAAAAAGTGAAACTGATAAACAAAGCCAATATAACGATTTCTCAACTGCCCCCTTTTCACCTCTGAAAGCTGAGAGAGCGACTCTCCCATCAGTGTAACTTCCCCTGAAGTGGGCTGGTCCAACCCAGCCAGTAGGTGTAACAATGTACTTTTACCTGAACCAGAGCTGCCAATAACGGCCAACAGCTCTTGCGACTGCAAGGCAAAGTCAATTCCTTTTAGAACTGGGGTGACCAACTTACCCTCTTGGTAGGTTTTTTCCAAAGCGGTGGCCTGTAAAACCGTCTTACTCATATCGAAGCGCCTCCGCTGGTTGTACCCTAGATGCACGCCAAGCGGGATAAAGGGTGGCCAAAAGTGTCAACACAAAAGCCAAAATGGTCACACTCCATACATCACTCCAATCCAATTTAGAAGGCACCTCACTGATATAGTAAACATCGGCTGGGAAAAACTTAAAGCCAAACAGGTTTTCGATAAAGGGCACTATAGTGTGAATGTTTAGACTCAAACTCACACCACCAATCAAGCCCAAAACACCGCCAATCAGTCCAATTACCAAACCTTGGGTCATAAAAATCCACTGAATGCTTAAAGGGCTGGCACCTAAGGTGCGCAATACGGCAATGTCTCGCTGTTTGTCTGTCACCACCATGACCATTGTGGAAACAATATTAAAGGCTGCCACCATAATAATCAGTGCCAACACGATAAACATCATTTTCTTCTCCATATTCACAGCACGGAAAAAGTTGGCATGCTCTTGTGTCCAGTCTCGCACATAGTAGGTGCCATCAATTTTATCGGTAATCTCTTTACGCACTTCATTCACCAAAAACAGGTCATCAAGTTTTAACTGTAAACCACTCACACGGTTTTTTAACTTAAATACCTTCTGTGCATCTCGCATATGCACCAATACCAACCCACTGTCATACTCGTACATGCCAGCATGAAAAATTCCTACAATGGTAAAGCGCTTAAGACGAGGCAGAAGCCCCATTGGTGAGACGCTTCCCTGTGGTGCAATTAGGGTGATTTTGTCGCCTATTTTGGCATCCAGTTTAGCGGCAATTTCAGAGCCGATAATCATGCTATAGGGGCGGTTTTGTAAATCTGTTAAATTACCTTCTATCAGCTTGCTAGCAATATCTGAAACTTGAGGCTCTATGGCAGGTAAAACCCCCCGAACCATTACGCCTTGAACTTGATCGCCGTATGTAAGCATCCCTTGTTCCATTACATTGGGAGCGGCTCCCACCACATGAGGTAAATTTTCAACCTCTTTATAAAGAAGCTCCCAGTTAGACAACTTACGGTCATATTCCATAATGGTCATGTGAGAAGTCATCCCCAAAATTCGAGAACGCAACTCTTCCTGAAAGCCATTCATAATACTCATCACCGTAATCAGAGCAGTCACCCCAAGGGCGGTTCCCAGCATGGAAGAGAGGGAGATAAAGGAGATAAACCCATTGCGCCGCTTGGCTCGGGTATAACGAAGTCCTAAAAAAAGCTCAAAGGGAAGTTTAAACATGGCAT
>CAYOOU010000006.1:12778-19764 GCA_964405635.1 uncultured Piscirickettsiaceae bacterium | reverse complement strand
ATGGGTTGAAAAATGGGCAAGCGAATGGCCCTACGAATCGCCCAGAGCCTCAATAAAAAGATGGTGAGTACAGAGAGTAAAATAGCCAAATCTTCTGCCACATGCCACTGAGAAAGCACTAAAAACAGACTGGCTCCCACAAAAGAAGCGGTGGCATAGATCTCTTTACGGAAAATCAATGGCACTTCTCCTACCAGCACATCTCGAATAACGCCTCCCACCACACCCGTCATAATGCCAGTCATAATGGCAATGGCATCTTCCATGCCCAGCATCATCGCTTTTTCGGTTCCTATAATTGTAAAGGCTGCCAATCCCAAGGCATCTAAATAAATTAAAGGGGTCATGGGCACTGGCTTAAAGCGAGCAAAGAAAAAAAGAAACAAGGCTGACAACACTACAATATACACATAGAGCGGTTGCGACACCCAGAAAACCGGCTGTCCCAATAAAAGATCACGGAGTGCCCCCCCCCCAATGGCCGTGACCATTGCAATGACAATGGCACCAAACAGATCTAGCTCCTTACGAGAAGCCGCCAATAGGCCGGTCATGGCAAATACAACGGTGCCAACCAGATCCAGATAATGAAGCGTGGTATGCATAAACATGAACGGTATTATACACGCTGAAGCGTAGAATAAGATTGATAAAGTTTGGGCATAGATAAAAGCTACGCTAGGCAAGTGCTGATTAAATCGAAAGTTCAGTAATGAGGGCAGAGGGGACATTACTGCTTTGGGATAAGGGCTAACAGGCAGAGATGCAGTTCTACCCTTGGTATGTTATTTTAATTACCGCTTTAAAAATGCCAAAATATGTGGCCAAGCATCTTCCAAGTGTTGAAAAGCGTGATCGCCTCGCTCATAGACCAAAGTTTTACAGCGATCTTTGTAAGTGGTCATGGCATGGTTTGCATCAATCACCTCGTCACCACGATCGAGTAGCAGCAAAGCGTCCTCCCACTCATCTAGCTCAACTTGATAAGCTTCCAACTGCGCCAAATACTGCTCATCAATAGTAAATTTCTCTTGAGTACGCGGATGTTGGTGACTGCCCAAATAATCAGACAACACGGGCACAGGGTCTAAGGCAGGATTAATCATAATATAAGGTATGTCGTATTCTCGGGCAATATATTGAGCAAAGTAACCGCCCATTGAAGACCCCATGACCGCCCACTCAATAACCTCGCCCTCTTGTTTATCGGCCAAAAGTTTGTGCTCAATATAGTTTTTAATATAGCCCACACTGATATCAGGCATAGAGATCGGATAGGTGATGCAGTGTACTTGCACATTAGGCAGATCTTCCGCCATGCGTGTCTTGACAAACTGACCTTTGGCGCTGTTTTTATCACTCAAAAAACCGTGTAGGTACAGTAAACGCTTAAGTTTCATCTGCTATAATCTCCTCTATGATAAAAAAGCCCCAAATCGTTGAACGACAACCTTCCGAACCTATCTTTCAAGCCGCAAAACAGCTGGGATTGTCAGACTTACAAGCCAAACTGGTCGCTAACCGGTTAACCCCGGAGACGGATCCCGACTGGGCGCAGACACTGGAAAAAATCGTCTTCCCCAGATTAAAACACATTCAACCCCCTTCTGCACTGAAAAATGCGCAGCAAGCGGCTGAGCTGATTGCCGATGCCATTGAAGGCAGCGGGCAAATTGTATTGGCAACCGACTATGACACTGATGGTGTGACCTCCGCTTGGGTGGGAACTCGAGCCCTAACAGACTTCTTTAAGGTACCACCTGAGCGCATTACCCATGTAATTGGTGATCGCAAAACTGGCTATGGCATTACCGATCAGGTCGTCGAGCGGATTTTAAGCATTAAAGAACCCATTGAACTGGTGATCACCGCCGACCAAGGCTCCAGCGATGAACCTCGCATTCAAAAGTTGGCCGAAGCGGGCATTAAAGTCTGCGTGACCGACCACCACCAAATGGCTATTGAAGGTCCGCCTCCCAGTGCCGCCTGCACGGTCAATCCGCAGCAAGAAGGATGTGAATATGACAAAACCGTTGCCGGCTGCTATGTCATTTTTCTGGTAATGGGGCAAGTACGGCAAGTACTGATTCAACGAGGGGTTATCCCTGCTGATACACCCTCACTAAAAAGCTTGGCGTTAAATGTGGCTTTGGGCACGGTAGCTGATAGCGTAAGTTTAAAAAGCCCCAACAATCGAGCCATTGTGCTGGCTGGACTGGCACAGATTAATCAATTTACGGTTCCTGCCTGGCAAGCCATGCGGCAGTTTAATGACAATCAAAACCAGCCCTTTAACGCAGAGTATCTTGGCTTTCAAGTAGCCACTCGCATCAATGCCGCCAGCCGTGTTAGCAATGTCAATGCCGCCTTTGACTTTCTCAATGCCCGCTCAGTTCCTGAAGCTTTGCAGTACTTACAGCAACTCGATGAAGACAATGCACAGCGCAAACTACAGCAGCAAGCGATGTTAGATCAAGCCAGTGCGTTAGCTCAAAAGCTCTATCATCCCAATAAGTACAGCCTGGCAATTAAAATGACCGGAAATGCGGGCATTCAAGGAATTATTGCCTCTCGCATTGGAGAGCGTTACGGTGTACCAACCGTGGCAATGACCGATTTGGAAGATGGATACCTGGCAGGCTCAGGTCGAGGCATTGTACCCAAAGTAGATTTGCGAGAAGCTTTTCAATGGATGAGTGAACAACACCAAGGGTTATTTAAATCTATGGGAGGACACAAGGGGGCTGCAGGCTGCATGATTCCCCTTGAGAAATACGAAATATTTTCAGAGCTCTTTGAGCAAGCGATTCAACGGCAACTTGGTGAAGAAGTTCCCCGCCCCATTATTGAAACCGATGGCGCTCTGCCCGACCAATGGCTCACACCCATGTTGATTAATGAGCTGAATCAGCTAGAACCTTATGGTCGAGAGTGGCCACAACCTGTCTTTTCAGGCACCTTTTTAATTGAACAGGTTAAAGAAGTAGGACAAACCCAAACCCACCTCTCCTTCCGTTTGGTCAGTGAAAATGGTCGCCGCTTTAGCGCCATCTACTTTAATGCCAAGCAAGATGCCGACGAGCCTACCGAATTTATGCCTGGTGAAACCCTTTATTGTGCCTATCAGCCAGCTTTAAATACCTATTATGGCCGCACCTCTTTACAGCTACGGATTCAAGCTGCAGAAGTGGTTTCTGAAGCATAACGGCTCTGAATTTCTAAAAGCTCCACAGTAGTTACAGGATATTATGAGGTTACAGAAGCTTCGTAAGCTTTCTATTGAGTCGCCAAAATCGTTTTAAATCTTTAGGTTGTAGGTGATACTGCATGCCATTTCCTAGCACCAGTAATAGAGAGTGTACTTGACCAGCTTTTAACGCTTGTAATAGAGGTTGCCACCATACCTGCTCTAAGTCTTGCAAAACTTCCAGCCACTGTGTTTCCGTCATATTGGGCAACTGTTCGGCTAAGCTATCCATCACAAATAACAAGTGCTTTCCAGAGTTTTGAGCCAAAATAGCTTGGCAGGACTGGGGATTTTGGACTTTTTCTGGCAAAATTTCATCGACTTCTGCACCAGCCAACTTTGCCAAACCTTTTAAATAAGCAGACTGTGCAAAGACTTTTAAATCGGGTTTGGTTTGAATTTGATCAAAATCTAACTTCCCTTCTCCCCAAACCCAGACACCATTGATTTCCGGCTGTCCTTGTTCTCGTCGCGCCTCATTGACTGGGTGTGTGTAAAACAGCATTTGTGTTTCATTCATTAACTTCAGCCAATAGTTGGCCGCATTGCCTTGAGGGGAACATGCCATTAAGGGGGTCATGGTGGCATCAGGTAGTGGTGTTGTATGCAGATCCACCTGCTGCACCACTGAGAGATACCAGCTATTTGGAGCACCGTAAAGTAACTGCAAACCATCCTCAGAAAAGTGCTCATTAAAAGCTCTCAACAAAGACTGGGACTCAGCTTCAGTCACATCCAACTGAGACTGAGGCATCATTAAAAGTGTATCTCGGTCAGGCACCAGATGCACGGGATCCACTTTTACCCAAAAATGATTTTGCTGTTCAGCAAAGCTTGTCACTTCTATTGCCGCCATAGTTGGAGCAATAGGCACAAAGTTTGGTTGATGAGCTAGATAGCTGGCTGTACGAAAGAAAGTGGCCGATTGACTCAGTGTGTTAGGGAGTGGCAACCGCTGCCCTTTTGAGAGCAGGGTTTGCAATGCAGGCAACTTGAGTTGAGAAAGACTTTCTGACTCAGCTACCCTGCCTGGCGAAAAAAAGTCTGGCAACCATAGCGTGACTGCACAGGATTGTGTCTGACTTGACTGGCTCAAAAGTTGTCTCAAACCTCAAAAGCGCCGATGCGAATGGCCAACACTTCGCCATCAACTTCAGGCAACTGACTCAATTGAGCAATTGCCTTCTGCATGGCAGCTTCCATAACCGTATCGGTTAGCATCACGATTGTGGCATCATCTGGCTGAGTTTGACATGGCTCTTGGTGCAGCTTCTCAATGCTCACTCCATGCTCAGCCAAAATGGCACTAACCTTGGCCAATACTCCAGCATGATCTTTAGCGAAGAAACGCAGATAGAAGGCAGAGTGCACTTCACTGATGTCGACAACTTCTGCAGTTTTATCTAACTGCTGATAGCCCAGCGGAGCCACAGGCAGATTCGATTCCATGGCTCGGATGCAGTCAATAATATCCGCCACTACTGCACTGGCCGTTGGCCCTGCCCCCGCTCCAGGGCCATAGTATAGGGTGGGGCCGACAGGATCACCATAGGTCATTACCGCATTCATAACCCCATTCACACTGGCGATCAATACATCATTAGCCACCAAAGTGGGATGCACTCTTAAAGAGAAGCCTTTCTCTGTACGGGACGCCACCCCAAGGTGTTTAATTTGATATCCCATCTGCTCGGCAAACTGAATATCTTCTGCCGTAATCTTGCTAATCCCTTCTGTGTAAACCTTTTCAAAATTCAATGGAATCCCAAAGGCGATAGAGGCCAGGATGGTCAATTTATGTGCTGCATCAATCCCTTCCACATCAAAGGTGGGGTCTGCCTCCGCATAGCCCAGCTCCTGCGCTACCTTTAGAACAGAAGCGAAGTCTGCACCGGGCTTTTTCATTTCAGTCAGTATATAGTTGCCCGTGCCGTTAATGATGCCAGCTAACCACTCAATACGATTGGCGGCCAAACCTTCTCTTAACGCCTTGATAATGGGGATCCCTCCTGCCACAGCAGCTTCATAAAAGATCTTTACACCTTTTTCTTCGGCTAAGGCAAACAACTCATTACCATGTTCGGCAATCAAAGCCTTATTGGCGGTTACAATATGCTTACCATTGGCAATCGCCTGCTCCAGTAAAGTTTTGGCTAAGCCAGTGCCGCCCATGAGTTCCACCACCATATCCACTTCTGGGTGGTTAACCACCTGCTCTGGCTGATCCGTAAGTTCAATATCACCGGTTTCAACCGCACGGGGTTTATTAAGATCCCGTACCGCAATGATTTTAACGGCGATATCGACGCCCAAACGACGCTGAATCTCAGTCAGGTTTTGTTGCAAAATCTGTACTGTGCCACCGCCAACGGTTCCAAAACCTAATAGTCCAATTTGAATGGTTTTCACAGCGCTTAATCCTTCTTGTCTTGCACAGTTTGTTGTGCTAAAAATTCTGCATCTGGCACAAAGCCATCTTTACGAAACATCTCGCGAATGCCACGAATGGCCTGACGGGTACGGTGCTCATTCTCAATCAGGCTAAAGCGTACATGTTCATCCCCATAATCACCAAAGCCAATGCCAGGAGAGACAGCTACTTTCGCCTCTTGAAGCAACTTTTTAGAGAACTCCAATGAGCCCATTTCTTTATAAAACTCTGGAATTTTTGCCCACACAAACATAGTAGCTACTGGAGGTGTCACGCTCCAGCCGGCACTGTTTAATCCCTGACAGAGTACATCGCGTCGCTCTTTATACATGTCACGAATTTCGGCCACACAGTCTTGTGGTCCTTCTAAAGCAGTAATGGCAGCCACTTGAATGGGGGTGAACATGCCGTAATCCAAATAGGACTTCATTCGCTTAAGTGCGTGCACCAAAGTTGGGTTGCCCACCATAAAGCCCACTCGCCAACCAGGCATATTGTAACTTTTTGAAAGGGTGTAAAACTCTACCGCAATCTCTTTAGCACCTTCCACTTGCAGAATAGAGGGGGCTTTATAGCCATCAAATACAATATCGGCATAGGCTAAGTCATGGATGACCCAAATATTGTGCTCTTTGGCAATGGCAATCACCTTTTCAAAGAATTCCAAGTCAACCGTTTGAGTAGTGGGATTACCGGGGAAATTCAACAGCAACATTTTTGGCTTAGGCCAAGAGTCTTTAATTGCCTTTTGCAGTTCCTCAAAAAAGTCCACCTCTTCCGTCATAGGCACATGACGAATATCCGCACCGGCAATCACAAAACCATAGGGATGAATAGGATAAGCAGGATTGGGCACCAAAACAGTATCCCCTTGCTCTACGGTCGCCATCGCCAAGTGAGCCAGTCCCTCTTTAGATCCGATAGTCACTATCGCTTCCTTATCGGGGTCCAGCTCAACCTCAAACTTGGTTTGGTACCAGTTGCAGATCGCTTTACGTAAACGGGGAATGCCTTGAGAGACCGAATAACGGTGCACGCCCTCTCGCTGAGCCACTTCCACCAGCTTGTCAACGATATGTTTTGGGGTATCTTGGTCGGGATTGCCCATCCCAAAATCAATAATATCTTCCCCCCGACGGCGGGCTTCCGCCTTCAGTTCGCCAACAATATTAAACACATAGGGCGGAAGTCGTTTGATTCTTTGAAATTCTTCGGTCACTGCAATTCCTTTACACAACATTAACGGGCGAATATAAACCGCACATTTTATCATCTCACCCTATAAAATTCACAGTAAAATAAAGGCAA
>CAYOOU010000006.1:0-12678 GCA_964405635.1 uncultured Piscirickettsiaceae bacterium | reverse complement strand
CCAATAGTGCTGCGTGCCGCACCTATAATGTTTTGACCACTGAAGATCGTGAAGTAATACTGGCTCTTATTTTTCCAGACAATAACGGATAAATCGCCACTTTGCGCCCCAAATAACGGGCTTCCACATAGGGCGTGTGCTCCTGCTTCACCGGCGGCACAATTAAACCAAGTTGGGTGGTAGGCTGTACCTGCTGCCCTTTCTGTATAAAACTGGCTTGCAAGTGGGTATAAATCGAAAGATAGCCGTCTGGATGCTTCACAATTACCATCAAACCATACGTCTCCAATGCTTGTCCAATATAGACCACTTTTCCAGGTGCTACTGGATAGATCGAAGTAGGCACTGCAACAGGAATAAACAATCTTTTATCTTTTACTTTCAATAAATTATCTAATATATTTGAACTTTTTTGACTTGCAATTGGAATCTGCCATAAGACATGAGGCGGCTGTTGCCTACGCTGAAAATATCGCTCCGCCTCATAAAGACTTTTCGGAATGATTAAAGTTTGACCAGCTTGGATATAAAAAGGGGGCAAAAGCGCATTGGCATCAATAATGGCTACACTTTGTACTCCGCATTTTTTTGCAATTCGGAGCACACTCTCCCCTTTTTGCACACGATAGGTACCCGAGTGGCATTTACCACCTGCTAAGGTGTAATTTTTTGCTTTAGAGCCTGTACGACCATGCTGATAAAAATAGTCATCTGCCTGACTCCAACTGCGATACTTAGCAGAAGGTAGGTTGGAGCACCCACTTAGACCACCCATTGCAACCAAAGTTGTGCCCAAAACCATCTGTTTCCAGGCGCGGTTTAAAATTCCTTTTAAAGCGTGTCTCACTTCCCCACACCCCTTCTTATAAGAGGCTCTGGGAAGAGCCCCCTTATTTCAGTGCAAAATAAAAGATTGCGAAGGCGACAACTGTCCACCCAATCCAATCAACCGAAGCCCGAATTTTGGCTTCATAACGCTCGCCGCCTATCTTCATTAGCCAGGCGACCATAAAAAACCTCAGCCCTCGTCCCACCAGTGAGGCGATTACAAAGGGCAGTAAAGCCATCTGTGCTGCACCAGCAGTGAGGGTAAACAGCTTATAAGGAATGGGGCTAAAGCCTGCGATAAACACCACCCACACCCCATAAGCATCAAAAAATCCTTGTACCTGTTCAATCTTATGGCCATACCCTAGTTCAACCAGCCAAGGGTAAATCGTCTCAAAACCCCAGTAGCCAATGGCATAGCCCAAAAGACCACCCAACAATGAAAACAACGTGGCAATCCAAGCAAAACGCATCGCCTTTTGTGGTTGAGACAAGCACATTGGCATCAGCACAACATCTGGCGGAATGGGGAAGAAAGAAGCCTCTGCAAAACTCAATCCCGCCAAATATTTTTCCGCTTGGGCGTGTTTAGACCATTTAATCGCTTTGTCATACAGAGGGGAAAACAACTTCATAATACGCCCCCTGCTGTTTCAATGCCTTCAAGCATGGGTACAAACAGCACAGAGCCTAAAACTGTGGATTCAATCCCCTGCAGTGTTTTCTGGTAACCCATCAACTGCTGAACATCCCTTTGGGGCCCGACAGGAATTACCATTCGCCCCCCAACTTTTAACTGCTCAAACAGTGATTGTGGTACGGCTTCTGGTGCAGCCGCTGATAAAATGGCGTCAAATTGCTTCTCTTGCGGCCACCCCCAGCGCCCATCACTCAAGGCAAAGTGCACATTGTTAATATCCAGTTTTTGCAAAACCTGTTGGGCTTTTTTTGTCAAAGGCTCAATTCGTTCCACTGTGTACACTTCAGAGACCAGTTGCGCCAAAATCGCTGTTTGGTATCCCGAACCTGTGCCAATCTCCAATACGGTTTTCGGTACTGTGTCACCAGAGAGCAAAAACTCTGTCATTTTGGCCACCACCCAAGGTTGAGAGAGTGTCTGCCCATGACCAATGGGCAGGGCCGTATCCTCATAAGAGCGGCTGGCTAAAGCCTCATCTAAAAACAGATGCCGAGGCGTGGCACGCATTACCTGTAACACGGATGGGTGACGTATTCCTTCTTCCAACAACCGTTGAATCAAGCGGTCGCGAGTGCGTTGTGAAGTCATCCCTACCCCCTGATACTGCTCAAAAGCCGCATTGGGGTAGTGCACCTCTCCTAAATCCTGTAACCGCATTGGCCGCTCTTTATTCATCGACTGCCTCACGCAAAACTTTAAGTAAATCGTAATGGGTTAAATCAATCTGCAAGGGGGTTAAAGAGGCTTGATTCTGTTCAATGGCATAAAAATCCGTGCCTTCTGAAGCATCAGCCGCCTCCCCAGCTGGCCCTACCCAAAAAATGGGCAAACCTCTTGGATCTTTATCTGCCACAATGGGCTCCGAAGCATGTCGTCGTCCCAAGCGAGTAACCTGCAACCCCCGCACTTCAGAGAGTGGTAGGTCTGGCACATTGAGATTAAAAATGGTGTTATCCGGCACCTTCACCTTAAAATAGATCTGTTGCATAAACTGCATAAACAGTGCAGATGCGGTTTCAAAATGCTGATCCCCACAAAGAGAAATGGCAACAGAAGGTTTGCCTAAAAACCTTCCTTCTGTAGCTGCCGCTACCGTACCTGAATAGAGCACATCATCCCCCATATTCGCCCCAGCATTAATGCCCGAAATCACCAAATCAAAACTCTGGGATAATCCGCCATTGATCCCCAAGTGAACGCAATCAGTTGGCGTACCATTAACCGCATAGACTGGAAAGTTATACTCCTTACGGTGCACCATTCTTAAAGGCTCGGTCAAGGTTAAAGCGTTACTAACAGCACTGCGATTACGATCTGGGGCAATAACCACCAACTCTTGACAAAAGTCACTCTTCAATAAGGCTTGTGCCAATACTTGGATACCTGGTGCAAAAAAGCCATCATCATTCGATAATAAAATTTTCATTGGGTAAAATAGTCTCATTTATAAAGTTGATTCTGGAATTATAGTGACTTTTCTTAGTGAAGAAGACAAAAACTTGTTTCGTCAAGCTGTTGCCGATGCGCGTCCTTTGCAAAGTAAAACCTCGCAACAAATTCTTCAGGCACAAAGAGAACAGAAACAAAAATTAATGAGTCGTAAGCAACGGCAAAAAATGCGCAAAAGCCCCAGTCCTGCCGAAGAAGATATAGATTTGGAAGAAACTTTAAACTATGAGCCTCATAGAACAGTCTCCACCTTTGAGTCTATACAGTTTGAGCGTCAGAAGCTAAAGCCTAAAGATTGGAAAAAACTCAAAAGTGGTGACTTTAAAACTTGGTGGCAACTGGATCTACATGGAGAGACGGTAGACAGTGCAGATAGAGTTTTGCTGAACTTTTTGCAAGAAGCTCATCGGCAAAATGCTCGCTATGTCATTGTGGTACACGGCAAAGGCTATCACTCTGAAAGTAACACCCCAGCTTTAAAAAACTTAGTCAATAGCCGCCTGCGACAGCTCCCCTTTGTACTCGCTTTTTGCAGCGCCCAACCCAAAGATGGCGGCACTGGGGCAGTATATGTGTTTTTAAAACAACGAACTTAACTGCAAATTTGAATTAACAATAATGGTTTGAGGTGTATGTGACGATGGTAACATCTGCCAAAGATGATAGCCTTCCAATCCAAGCAATATTGAAGTCATCAAACACCCTATGGCAATAAAGATATATTGAACAGATCGCCCTTGCTCTTTTTGCAATTGATAGCTCATATAAATGCCCGAAACCGCAACAAAAAAGGCAAACTCGCTGAGCATCAGTCTAAAAAGAAAAGGAATGGCTGGTGTTTCCATTTGCCCCACACGGCTCAAAATTGCCAGCACCAACAAGCTAAGAATCAGTGCCATTAAAGGGAACTTCTCTTTTGAAAACATAGACTACGACCTCTTATTAGAGCCAAATCTACTGATCAAGTGATTTGACAGATTGTGCATGCGCTGCATCCATTGGTTTTATTGACTCAGGTTTTGGATCAGGTTGTTGAATCACCTGAATAAATACCTCATCCTCCCCAATCATCCCCAGCTTTTGTCTCGCCAAGGTCTCAATGGCTTCAGGATTGTGCTGCAAGGCATAAACTTTGCGTTTTAGCTGTAAATTCTCTGCCGCTTGCTGGCGATTTTCTGCTTTAAGCGTTTCCAGCTCTTCTGACAGTTGCCAGTAGGCTGCTAATCCACCTTCTGAAGAGAAAAGCTTAAATAGTAGTAAGAAAATCACAACCAGAAGAATTAAAACAAGCTTTTTATGCATAAGAGAAGTTTACCCAAAATAATTCTGCATTATAGAATAGCTCAGCACAAAGCAAAATAGAAACTCTATAAACAAAAAAACGGCTCAATCGAAATTGAGCCGTTTTCGGTTTCAAAAGATGAAAACCTACCGATTATTTAGCTTTCAAATTATAGAAAGCATCCATGCTAGGATAAACCGCTTCATCTCCTAGCTTCTCCGCAATGCGAAGCAACTGGTTATACTTGGCGATACGGTCGGTACGAGACATAGAGCCTGTTTTAATTTGCCCTGCACCTGTGGCTACCGCAATATCTGCAATAGTAGTATCTTCAGTTTCACCTGAGCGGTGAGAAATCACCGCGGTATAACCCGCCTCTTTGGCCATCTTAATGGCGGCAAAGGTTTCAGTAAGCGTACCGATTTGGTTGATCTTAATCAAAATAGAGTTGGCAATGCCCTTGTCGATCCCTTCTTGCAAAATCTTAGGGTTGGTAACAAAAAGGTCATCCCCAACAATCTGCAAACGGTCACCATATTTCTCAGTCTGAAGCTTAAAGCCATCCCAATCACTCTCATCTAAACCATCTTCAATAGAGATAATTGGATACTTTTGAGACCACTCACCTAATAGATCTACCATTTCTGCAGAAGTCAGCTTACGGTTCTCAGACTTCAAGTTGTAGATACCATCACCTTCATACAACTCAGAAGAGGCCGCATCCATTGCGATCATAATCTCTTCACCAGGCTTATAACCGGCTTTCTCAATGGCTTCTAAAATTACAGTAATGGCTTCTTCATTGGACTTCAAATCTGGAGCAAAACCACCTTCGTCACCAACAGCGGTGTTATACCCCTTGTCATGCAGCACTTTTTTCAAGGTATGGAAAACTTCTGCACCGTAGCGAATCGCTTCAGCCATTGAAGGGGCACCAACAGGCATGATCATAAACTCTTGAAAGTCCACACTGTTATCTGCGTGCTCACCACCGTTGATGATGTTCATCATGGGCACAGGCATTTTGTAGGTGTCTGTTTTCAAGTACTCAAACAGCTCCACCCCTTTTGAAGCGGCTGCAGCACGAGCAGTAGCAATGGAAACAGCCAAGATAGCATTCGCACCTAAACGAGCTTTGTTCTCTGTGCCGTCTAGATCAATCATAATCTGGTCAATCACCGCTTGCTCGGTGGCTTCTTTACCAATCAAGGCATCGTGGATTTCGGTGTTGATGTTTTTAACCGCAGTCAACACCCCTTTACCCATATAACGGCTTTTATCACCATCTCGCAACTCGATGGCTTCACGAGAGCCAGTCGAAGCACCAGAAGGTGAGATGCCACGCCCCATGGAGCCGTCTTCTAAATATACATCCGCCTCAACAGTCGGGTTTCCACGAGAGTCGATGACTTCTCTTGCTTTAATGTCTTTAATTAATGGCATATTAGTTTCCTACTTTTACTTTTAAAAATTTGGTTGAGTCTATCATCTAAAAATGACAGTGAAATGACAATTAGAGACCTTTGTATGAGTGAGATGCGAGCTAAAAATGAGATAAAATTTTCCTAATCAAGGCGGAAAACACAGGCAATAGCCCGCTATTGCCAAGTTTTTCAACGCAGAGTAGGGAAATTTTAGCCATTTTTAGCCGTAGATTCATCTCGTGCAAAGGTCTCAATTAAAGGGCTACTTTAAAATCAAGTCATTTTCAATAAAGCCTTGCGCCTTCACTAGGTCATCTAGGGCTTTCATGGTTTCCAACAAAGGCTTGAGTTGTCCCAGAGGCCACATATTGGGCCCGTCGCTCAAAGCACACTCAGGGTTTGGGTGAGTCTCCATAAAGACACCGGATACCCCAGCGGCAATCGCAGCACGAGCCAGTACTGGCACAAACTCTCGCTGCCCTCCTGAAGTGGTGCCCTGCCCCCCAGGCTGTTGCACAGAGTGGGTCGCATCAAACACCACTGGACAACCAGTGGTTCGCATAGAGGCTAAACCTCGCATATCGGAAATGAGGGTGTTGTAACCAAAGGAGGTGCCACGATCACAGACCATCACCTGCTCATTGCCCACCTCACGGGCTTTTTCTACCACCTGATTCATATCCCAAGGGGCTTGAAACTGCCCTTTTTTGATATTCACTGGAATCCCTTGGCGGCACACATTCTGAATAAAATTGGTTTGACGAACCAAGAATGCTGGGGTTTGCATCACATCTACTACGGAAGCAACCTCATCTAAAGGAGAATCTTCGTGGACATCGGTCAATACCGGCACACCTACTTCATCCTTCACCTTTTGCAAAATCCGCAACCCCTCTTCCACCCCTAAGCCACGGAAGCTTTTGGTGGAGGAGCGGTTGGCTTTATCATAAGAGGACTTATAAATAAAAGGAATACCCACTTCATCAGTGAGTTTTTTTAGTGCTTCGGCTGTTTCCATAGCCAGAGACTCTGATTCAATGACACATGGCCCAGCAATTAAAAACAGCGGCTGGTCGATGCCGACTTCAAATCCACACAGTTGCATTACTTATTTCCTTTAAATTGATTGGCCGCTTCCACAAAGGCTTTAAACAGTGGGTGACCATTACGCGGAGTCGAGGTAAACTCTGGGTGGAACTGACAAGCCACAAACCAAGGATGATCAGCAATTTCCACCGTTTCCACTAGATCCCCATCTTCGGAGCGACCTGAAATCACCAGTCCGGCCTCTTCTAATGCTTTCACATAACCATCATTCACTTCATAACGATGGCGATGACGCTCACGAATCATGTCTGCCTGATAGATGCCGTGGATCTTAGTGTTTGGCTTGAGTTTGCAGTTTTGCCCGCCTAAACGCATGGTCCCGCCCAAGTCGGAATCTTCATCACGCTGTACAACCTGACCATTTTCACCCACCCATTCGGTAATCAAAGCAACCACTGGGTGTGGTGTATTAGGGTTGAGCTCAGTACTGTGGGCATTTTCCAGTCCAGCCACATGACGCGCATATTCAACCACCGCCATCTGCATCCCTAAACAAATCCCTAAATAAGGAATTTTGTTTTCACGAGCAAACTGAATAGCTTTAATTTTGCCTTCAACGCCTCGCTCGCCAAAGCCACCTGGTACCAAAATGGCATCGACATTTTCAATGGAAGACAGACCTTGCGTTTCTAGATTTTCGGAATCAATATAGTGAATATTGACCTTGGTTTGGGTGTGAATGCCGGCATGAATCAGCGCCTCAATCAAGGACTTATAGGCCTCTGTTAAATCCACATATTTCCCAACCATTGCAATCTCAACACTGCGTTGAGGATTCAACTGCGCCTTAACCACTTCGTCCCAATCAGTCAGATCTACAGGCTTAGCCTCAATACCTAGGCGCTTCACCACCAAATCATCTAACTGCTGCTCATGGAGCATTCTAGGCACTGCATAGATGGTATCAGCATCTAATGAGTTAATGACTGCCTTCTCTTCAACATTGGTAAAGAGCGCAATCTTTTTTCGTTCACTCTCTGAAAGGGGAAGCTCTGAACGACAGACCAAAATATCGGGCTGAATCCCAATAGAACGTAACTCTTTAACAGAGTGCTGGGTTGGCTTGGTTTTAACTTCTCCCGCCACCGCAATATAAGGCAGAAGGGTCAGGTGCATAAACAAAGCATTATCTCGTCCCTGCTCTACCCCCATTTGACGAATGGCCTCCAAAAAGGGTAAGGACTCAATATCGCCAACTGTTCCACCTACTTCCACGATAATGACATCAAAACCTTCTGCAGCGCGCCTAATACGGCGCTTAATCTCATCGGTAATGTGAGGAATGACTTGAACAGTTCCGCCTAGATAGTCTCCTTTTCGCTCTTTGCGAATGACACTTTCATAGACTTGACCCGTTGAAAAACTGTTGTGACGAGTGAAGTGACGCTGCACAAATCGCTCATAATGACCTAAATCTAAATCGGTTTCTGCACCATCATCCGTCACAAAGACCTCACCATGCTGCAAAGGGCTCATGGTGCCAGGATCCACATTAATGTAAGGATCCATTTTTAACATACTGACCTTTTGGCCTCGTGCTTCAAGCAATGCGCCCAAAGAAGCCGCTGCAATCCCTTTTCCAAGGGAGGAAACCACACCACCCGTAACAAATACAAATTTCGTCATAACACTCTTATACTTTAAATTGAAGAGAGGCAAAATCAGCCCTCAAAAGAAACTATGAGACCTAAAAATCAGCCAAAAAGAATGGGACGAAATTATAGCCGAAACCCCTATTTTTAGCAATGTAAAACCTTGACTCCTTTTAGCTCCGACATTCCCGCCAAAATATATTGCTCTCCTAGCCATACACCAGGCCAGTCAATTCTTTGCCAGGGAGGGATTTTGTTTTGTTGGAACCATTTTTTGTAGCGGTCGCTGGCGGTAAAATTGGGAGACTGCTTGGCTTGTTGATAGGTTTGCCAATTGAGTTTCGATAAATTTTCGAGCTCAGTAGAATCAACCTGGAACCTTACATCCTCAACTAACAGTTCAAATACACCATGTAAGACATTGTTTTTTAAAGCGCTATCCTTTAACAAGAAAAGCCTATTCTTAAAACTTCTTGCCCACCAGCAACCCACTTGAATTTTAGGTTGGGATTGTGGATTGGGGTTATTAAAGATTTGTTTTAAAATATTTTCTAGTTGCTTGGTGCTGGGAGGCAAACCGGTTATTTGGGCAATCCAGTGCCGTAGAGCATTTTTTTGTCGTTCCAAAGGCAGAGCTTTTAGAGACTCTAAAGTCAACCAGTGTGTTTCAGGCATTAAGTTCGATGCAGGTAAATGCTTAGATTGACAGCTGGCTAAATCTTGCTCTGCCAACTGGCTCAAAAGCGTGTTAGCCTCTTGCATCCAGTGGGCAGTTTCTGCCAACTTTGCTTCAGCCTTCGGCCAATGGCTTTTGACCATTGGTAGCAGTTGATGACGCACAAAATTTCGGCGGAATTTTAAATCCCGGTTACTAGGATCTTCTTGCCAAGAGAGATTTTGGGCTTGAGCATAGCGGTACAACAAGTCATGAGACAACTCTAAAAAGGGTCGGCACATTTTCGCCACCCCTGTTTGCAGACGAAAATGTCGCTTGGTTTGCATTCCCTGCAACCCTGCCACCCCTGAACCTCGAAAGAGGTTGAGCAGCAGGGTTTCTGCTTGATCTTGTTGGTGATGGGCAGTTAACAGATAATCACCATCTTGCAAGCGCTCCCTAAACACCTGTCGTCGTGCCTCTCTGGCCGCTTGCTCCAATCCAAGTTTTTGTAACTTTTCTGCAGCAATGTTAACTTGAACCCCATAAAAGGCAACCCCATAGCGGGAGGCTTGTTGCTGGCAAAAATCTAGCCATTGATCCGCTTCGGATTGCAAGCCGTGATGTATATGCAAGACTCGGGTATTCTGTAGAATTTGCTCTGTCCCTGGCTGTTGAGCTTGTATTAAGGATTGATGCCAAGCATCAAGCAGCACCATAGAGTCCATGCCACCACTAACGGCAAGGTAAAAATGAGGAGGGGTATCATCAGAAAGCAAAAACGGTTGCCAAATGGGCTGAAGTACCCGGGCAACCGTCTGCATAGAATCATTCATTAGCAAAACAATCGTGAACGCTTAAAACTACTCCCAATTACCATAGTTCATATAGCGGTTATAACGACGCTCCAATAGTGCATCAATGGGTTGATCTTTTAAGATCGCTAGCTGATCGGTCAATGCTTTCTTCACATTTTCAGCTGTCTGCTTATGGTCACGATGTGCACCACCTAATGGCTCAGGAATAATCACATCAATCAAGCCCAAATCTTTTAACTTGGTGGCGGTAATCCCCAAAGCGGCAGCAGCATCAGCGGCATTGGCTTGGTTTTTCCACAAGATAGAAGCACAGCCTTCAGGAGAGATTACCGAATAAGTGGAATATTGCAACATCATAGTCACATCTCCTACACCAATGGCCAAAGCACCACCTGACCCCCCTTCTCCAATGACTGTACAAACAACGGGTACTTTTAACTCCGCCATCTCAATCAGGTTGCGAGCAATCGCCTCACTCTGAAAACGCTCTTCCGCATTAATCCCTGGGTAGGCACCAGGCGTGTCAATAAAAGTGAGAATTGGCAAGCCAAATCGCTCTGCCATCTTCATCAAACGCAGTGCCTTACGATACCCTTCTGGACGAGGCATCCCAAAGTTGCGAGCCACTTTTTCTTTGGTAGAGCGTCCTTTCTGCTGCCCAATAATCATTACTGGCTGCCCATCAATGCGAGCCAAGCCGCCAATAATTGCCTTGTCATCAGCAAAAGCTCTGTCGCCATGCAGCTCTTGGAAATTGGTAAAAATATGCTTGATATAGTCCAACATATAAGGACGCTGGGGGTGGCGAGAAAGCTGGGCGATCTGCACATCAGACAGATTTTTAAAGATAGACTCCGTCAAACTTTTGCTTTTGGCTTCTAGGGCAGAAATCTCCTGCACCAGATCAAACTCACTATCCCCTTTTAGGTGACGCAGTTCATCAATTTTGGCCTCAAGCTCTGCAATGGGTTGTTCAAAGTCTAAAAAATCCAGTTTCATAACAGCTCTCTCACAAATCAATAATCGGCATATTTTAACAGAAGTGATTTATTTAATCGGTTGCTTTTTCACCTGATTGGTTTGCTGATAAATTTGAAGTAAGGTTTGATGATTTTGGCTTTCAGCAAACACCGCTTCTCCAATGGTGAGGCCACCAAACTGCAACTCCCCTTTAATACTAGCCATGGCGCGCTCTACATTTTGTTGCCCAAAAAGTGACACCACGGAATCAGGAATCAACGCCAATTCCATCTGATATAACTTGGCATTGAGTATAAACAGTAAACATTGGTAGAAGGCGCGGTCAGCTTCAGTCTCCACATAGTAGAGGCTATCCTCCACGCACTCCGCCGCCGTCTCATAATCCTTAATAGCCAGATAGAGCCACATTCTAAACTCTACCACCTTGAGATTTTTCCAAGGACTGTCGGCATCCGGTTGCAAACCAATTAAATTTGCCATGCCCTGATGGTCGCTCAGGCCTAGTGCTTCAAAAGCCTCTAATGCTTCTAAAAAGTGATGCTTTTCTTGGGTCGAATCCACCAGCTCTTGCATTAAAGCCCGCACTTGACGTCCAATATTTTGATTGCTGTACAGCAGCTCTTCCATCGGGTAGATCTCTGACATACCAGGCACAATAATCCGACAAGAAGGCACATCATAGTGTTGATATTCAGCAATATAGACCTGATACCCCTCAGCTTCCACCTTCTCTACCAAATATTGCCACTGGGCGTTGGTATCCCCTTCAAAGTCCCAAGGAACAAAATCAAAATCGGGCTGATTGCCAATAAAATGTGCATGCAGCAGGCCGCTGGAGTCGATGAAATGGTTTTCAATATTCTCATCACTGGCCACCATCTCTTCATCAAACACCGGCGTTTGAAAACCATCTAACTGCTCCAAACTGCGCCCCTGCAAAGACTCGGTTAATGTTCGCTCTAAGGCCACTTCAAAAATGGGATGAGCGCCGAAAGAAGCAAAACAGCGGCCTGTGGCCTGCTCAAAGAGGATGACACACATCACGGGATATTTTCCACCCAAAGAAGCATCACGAACAGAAACCTCGATTCCCAGCTCCCGCAGCTTCTCAATAGCCTGCAACACCAAGGGGTATTGTGCCACCACTTCCTGAGGCACCTCAGGCAAACAGAGATTCTCTCGCAGAATTCGGTTTTTAACCCAACGCTCAAACACCTCAGACAACCCCTGCACCTGAGCCTCAACTTGAGTATTCCCTGCAGCTAAGCCATTACTGGCATAGAGATTACTGAGCAGATTCATAGGAAAATACACCCAATTTCCAGCCGCATTTTTGCCAAAATCTCCAGCCCTGCCCTCATTTTTAGCGCTAAAAACGGGTTTTAACGGCAAACAGCGAATCAGTTCTGTTTGATCATTAAAACTTAATAGGTCTTCTGCTCTAATCTGCTCATTCGGGTCATAAATTTGCCAAAGCTCAGGTGTTAAACACTGCTTGTAATCGGCCAAATCAAAGCACTTCTCATCTGGAAAATAGAGCCACGACTGTTCAGACAGTATGGGCTGAAGATAGTAATCAGAGAAAAAATAATTGGTTTCTAGGCGCTCAAAAAATTCGCCTAAAGCACTGGCTAAAGTGGCTTTACGACTCGCCCCTTTGCCATTGGTGAAAAGACCAGAATTACGACGATCCCGGATGTGCACCGAATAGACATTGGGAATAGGATTGAGCACTGAAACCTCTTCAATTTCAAAACCTCCCTGCTTTAACAGGGTGTACATTCTAAATATGGAGTTTTCTAGGCAGTCATCTTTGCCTTTGATATAGGTGGTTTCAGAAGT
>CAYOOU010000005.1:1445-31607 GCA_964405635.1 uncultured Piscirickettsiaceae bacterium | reverse complement strand
TAATCCAAAATCTACCCGACCTCTGTTTAAAAATTCAGGAGCATTAGGGTTTTGAAATGGATCCCAAATTCTGGACACCCACCTAAGGTGTGCTCTATCCTCAAAATCAAGCTGTATGCTTTCTCAATGAGCATGCAGCAACTGTGATATAGACTAAGATGTAGAAAATGAGAGGCTAAAGGCGAAAGCTTTTAGCTCCGTAAATCACCTTTGTAATAAAAACTAAATGACCTTCAACCTTGCATATCACACAATATTTTTATGGATTAAATATCAATAGTAACTATGGGTGATTCACATTGAAGCTTATCGGTAGAGTCGTTGATAAGTCCCACCTTGCTGAATCAAGTCTTCATGAGCGCCTGATTCAATAATATGCCCATCTTCAAATACCATAATACGATCAGCCTGTTTAATAGAGCTAAGACGATGTGCCACAATAAGCGTGGTGCGCCCCTGAAAGAAGGGAGCAAGATCTTGATAGAGCTGTCGTTCGGTCTCCATATCTAGCGCCGAGGTGGCCTCATCCATAATCACTACTTTCGGATCTTGTAAAATCATGCGAGCAATCGCTAGACGCTGCCGCTGACCGCCTGAAAGCTTAATGCCACTGCGCCCTACCACACTGTCTAGCTGCTCCGGCAACTTGCGTACCGCCTCTTCCATTTGCGCCATTTTTAAGGCTTGCCACAACTGCTCGTCAGGCAGATTGCGCCCCAAGTCTAGGTTAAAACGAATGGTGGTATGAAATAGCACTGGGTGCTGCAACACCGTGGCGACATGCTCACGCACCACCTGCTGCCCAATCTTTTCAAAGGGCACCTCGTTATAGCAAACACAGCCTGACTCTGGCTGATAGAAGCCTAGCATCAACTGCACCAGGGTGGTTTTCCCGCCCCCACTGGCCCCTACCAGAGCCAACTTCTCTCCAGGTTGAATTTCAAAGGAGACATCTTTCAGCACTGGCTGCTCTTGGTCAGGATAGGTAAACTTCAAGTGCTGAACACTCACCTTAACCGGCGTCTGCTCAAACGGATTCACTTCACAGGGGTACTGTGGCTCTTGGTCCAAATCCAGCACCTTGTTAATCCGCTGCAAAGCCCCATCAGCAGCACTGTAACTGTACTGAATCGCCAAAATCTCCTGCACGGGCCCCATCATAAACCAGAGGTAACCCAGCACCGCCATCATCTCCCCAATGCTAAGCCCTGAGAACACCACCATTAGCATGGCGACCCCACGAAAGACATCAAAGCCTATCAGGAAAATTAGAAATGACAGTCGACTGGCTGCATCACTTTTCCAAGTAAAAGCCTCGGAATGGCGTTTAATGTCATGAGCTAGATTTCCGATCCGCTCAAAAAAGGCTTTATCTTGATTGGCCGCTCGCACCTGCTGCAAGGCATCCAAAGTTTCGGTTAAGGCCTGTTGAAACGCCTCCAATGCACCGTTTTCTTCTTTTTTCAGGTGCTTAACCGCCCGCCCCATTCGCATGGTGAAGTAAACCACAATGGGGTTTAACAGCAGAATAAAGAGCGCCATCTGCCAGTGAAGCCAGAGCAGTACCACTGTCACTCCAATCAGAGTCAATCCCGCAATAATGACCTTGCCAATGGTCGTACCTAAAAAGGTATCAATGGTGTTGACATCATTCACTAAGGTAGCAGAAACACTACCGGAACCCATCTGCTCATACTCTGCCATGGACACGCCTTGCACGCGTCGCAACAGGTCTCGACGAATTTGATAGGCCACCTCTTTAGAAATCAAAGTGAACTGCTGAGACTGCCATACACCAAAACCAACCCCAAAAATCCGCAGTAAAATGGTGATGACACTCACTGCCACAATATACCCTGCTGCGGTCTGCCAATTTTGTGGCAGCCAGTGATTTAACCCCTCCACAATCCAGCTAGGCTGATGCAACAACACCTCATCGACCAATAATGGAAGTAGCAAAGGCAACGGCACGGTCACAATCATGGCCAAAAAAGCAATGATATGCGCCTTCACTAAACGGGGTTTGTGCCGCTTAACCAACTGCCAAATTCGCTGCCAAGAGTAATGTCCAGATTTTATTTTCATTTCAGCAGCTTTTACCTCACTTTCCTTGGCAGGACTGGGGATTTTGGCATTTTTTTCGGTTTTTTCACTCAACTCGTTCATATCGATTTCTTACAAGGTCTCAATATTCATTAATTGCTTAAAGTTTTCTGTTGTGGCTTCAGCCACAACTTCTGGTGGCAAACCTTTTAGTTGTGCAATCTCTTCCACCACATAGCGTGTATAGGCCGGTTGATTGGTTTTGCCACGATAAGGCACAGGGGTGAGATAGGGGGAATCGGTCTCCACCAGCATTTTTTCCAGTGGCACGGCCTTAGCCACTTCCTTCAATTCTTTAGCATTTTTAAAGGTGACAATGCCAGAAAAAGAGATATAAAAGCCCATTGCCATCGCTTTCTCAGCCGTTTCCAGGTCTTCCACAAAACAGTGCATAATGCCGCCTACCTCTTCAGCCCCCTCCTCTTGCAGAATTTGCAGGCAGTCTGGCGTAGAGTTGCGGGTGTGAATCACCACTGGCTTTTGCAACTGCTTGGCAATGCGCACTTGCTGCCGAAAACGGTTGTGCTGCCATGTCATATCGCTGTCAGCATCAAAGTGATAATAGTCCAAGCCAATCTCCCCTATTGCCAAAACCTTTGGGTGAGAGGCCGCTTCAATCAAAGCTTCATCGGTTATCTGCACTGACGGTTCTTCACAAGGATGCACGCCTATAGCCGCATACACTTGCGGGTATTGTTCAGCCAGTGCCAGTACCTCATGCCACTGTTCGGGGTTAATGGCCACGCACATCATCCGTTCCACTCCATTTTCCACCGCATGAGCAATCACTTCTTCCACGGTTCCCACCTTCTCTTGGGGCAAAATATTTAAATGGCAGTGTGAATCTACAATCATTTTTGTATTCCTATTTCATTCGCTGATAAAAAGGGCTGGGCAAGTGGCTTAAAAGCTTCGGTTTGCAACGCCAACCAAGCCAATAGCAGATTTTCCAACAACAACGCTTGGTTGGCATTGCCTAACCAAAACTGTTGCGCGCCCAGCACCACTTTTTGAAAGGTTAATAAATCTTCATGATACGCGCGTTTCTGTTGATACAAAGCTTGACGGGTTGCCGTCACCGCCCAGTGATAGAAATAGTCCAAGGCCGCATCAGGCGTCTCCCACTTTAGCCATTGCGCCACCACCTCTGGTACCCTTTTCTGTCCAGATTGCAAGCCTTGGCAATCCTGCTGCCATTGCTGATACTGTTGAAAAGCCCCACTCTCAATCCAAGCCTTGGCAGCTAAGGGGGCACCATAGTGCAAGCGCAACGCTTTTTTAATTAAAGGGGCATCTGCTTCAGGGCACGCCTGCTGACACCAGTGCTGCCCTACCTCCAGTGTTGGAGTGGTAAAGTTCAACTTTTGGCAACGGCTAAGAATGGTGGCGGGCAGTTGACTGGCGGCATGGGTGGTTAAAATCAAAACCGTCTGTTCTGGAGGCTCTTCCAAGGTTTTTAGTAACGCATTAAAAGCGGAAAGATTAAGCTTTTCCGCCACTTCAATCACCGCCACCTTATAGCCGCCTTGATGCGCCGTTTCATATAGCTTTTCTGTCAGCTCACGCACCTGAGCAATCGTTATCTCTTTTTTTCCCTCTGGCACACTCAACTGAAATAGATCAGGGTGTTGGTCAGTCTGGCTGAGGTGGCAACTTGAGCATTGCTGACACGGCTCCGCTGTAGGGACTGGGCACAACAGGCCATAAGCCATCTGCAGAGCAAAATTCGCCAAACCAATCCCCGCTACGCCCGAAAGTAAATAGGCATGAGCGATGCGTTGCTGCTGAACCTGTTGCTGCCACTGCTGCCACTGGGTCTGCTGCCAAGGGTAAATTCTATTCACCATTAATTGTTTATTCTCGTTAGTTGGGGGGCTAATTAAAAAATAGCTCTAACCGCTGAACAATCTGCTGTTGGACTACCTCTAAAGGTTGGCTAGCATCCAGTACGCAGTATCTTTCGGGGTGTTGAGCCGCTCGCTGAAGGTAGGCTTGGCGCACCTTTTCAAAAAAGGCTTTCTGCTCCTGCTCAAAGCGATCGGTGGCCTCTCCTCGGCTTTTCACTCGCTGCATCCCCACTTCCACCGGTAAATCAAACACAAACACCAAATCGGGGAAAAAGCCCTGCTGCACCCAGCTTTCAATCTGCTCAACCCGCTCAAAAGGCAAACCTCTCGCCGCCCCCTGATAGGCGTAAGAAGCATCGGTAAAGCGATCTGAAATCACCCACTTTCCTTCCGCCAAAGCGGGTTTAATTTTTTGTTGAATGTGCTGATTGCGAGCAGCAAACATCAACAGCAACTCCGTTTCTGGTGTCATCTCTGTAAAACGGGTATCCAATAAGATTCCTCGAATCGCCTCACCAATCTCTGTACCGCCGGGCTCACGAGTCGTAAGCACTGACTGCTGTTTCTGTTGCAACCACTGGGCAATAAAATTTAGATTGGTGGATTTGCCCGCCCCTTCGGAGCCTTCTAGGGTAATAAATTTTGCCTGCATCAGTGTGGCCTTTTTTGATAGAGATAAACGGCTCGATTATGCTGTTTTAGTGTATTAGAAAACTGGTGCTCGCCATTGCCTTTGCCCACAAAATAAAGTGCTTTTGTTTTGGCCGGGTGCAGCACGGCCAAAATCGCCTCCTTGCTGGGCAAACAGATTGGCGTAGGCGGCAATCCACTAATACGATAGGTATTATAAGGGGTTTTGGTGCGTAAATCCTTTTTGCGGATATTGCCGTCATAGCGGTCACCCATGCCATATATTACTGTAGGGTCTGATTGTAATCGCATCCGCTTCTTCAACCGATTGATAAAAACCCCGGCGATCAACGGCCGTTCAGGGGCTTTACCCGTCTCCTTCTCTACAATCGAGGCTAAAATCAGCGCTTGATAAGGGGTTTTGAGTGGCAAGCCCTTTTCTCTCTGTGGCCACTGCTGTGCTAAAAACTGCTGCATCCCATGGTGCATTCGTTTTAGCAGACGCAAATCCGAATCTCCCCATTTTACATAGGCGTAGGTCTCCGGTAAAAACTGCCCTTCTAGCGTCTCTATGGCACTGCTTTTACCTATCAGCTTGAGTTGTGCGACCAGTTTTTCTGGTGTAAGGTCGGGCTCATGATGGAGGTTGGGTAGCTGACGAACCTTTTGCCACAACGCTTTAAACGTGGTGCCGGGCACCACGGTCACCTGATGTTGAACTGGCGGGTCTTGCAGTAAATGCTCAATTAATTCAGATACCGTCCACTGCGGTTCAACCCGATACTCGCCAGTCCGCAATTTGCTATCCATCCCTTTCAGCCGCATCCAATAGCTTAACCAGTCTGGATGAGGCATTAAGCCTTTTTTTGCTAAATCATACGCCAAGGCCTTTGCCGTTTGACTGGTGGTTACCTCAATAATTTTCGGCTTAACATCTGGCGTGGTGCTAATGGGTGAAGTGGCAAAGCGGTACACCTCCCACAAGGTAACCGATAACCAGATAACAAATAGACTGACCAGGCTGATTTTAATAAAGCTCAATAGGGGACGATGCGGCTTATTTGTTGTGCTGTCTGCCACCTTCTGCTGAGCCTGCCTCTGTTTACTCATAGCCCTTCCCCTCTAAAATCTTGCTGTAAACATGCTGCCCAAAGCTGTTGCACCGGAGCCACCCAATCAACTGCGTAATCCACCTTCTCTGGCAGACTCTGCTGAGCAAAATGCCCAAATGCTAAAGATGCCACTGGCATCACGCCACGAACCGCATTGCAAAAAAACAGGGCTTCCGCTCTAGCCAAATCTTGCAAACTCAAACTGGCCGCCTCAATGGACATCTCTTCTGCCAGTCTCCGTAGGGTTGTTCCCATCACCCCACTATGATGGAGTTTGGGGGTCGCCCATTGCCCCTTTATCCGTGCCACTAAATTGGATTGCGTTCCAGAAATCACTTCCCCATTTTCATTCAACATCACCCCTTCTGCAAAACCTGTAGAAAACTCCAAATTTCCCAGCCCTGCCCCCAGCTTGTGTAACTCCTGCCGTGCCAGCACATTTTCCAGTCTATTAAGGTGTTTTAATCCTGCCAGCTGAGGGTGTGTTCCCCAGCGGCTTTGCAGCACAGATGCGGCAATTGCAGGCGTGCGTGAGATCCATTCAAAAAAACTTTGCCCCTGATAAGGCGCTGTTTTCACAGGGTAGGGAAGAAGTTGAATCACAGTGTTTGAGTGTTCTTTGGTTGGTGGTTCATATCCCTGGCCTCCACACCCTCGGGTGACCAATATTTTCAAAACTGCCAACTCAGGAAGCGTGTCCGCCAACACATGCGCCACTTGCTGCTGCAACTGCTGTAAATCAAACTGGGAAAAGTAGAGCCGATGGGCAGACTCTTGTAGCCGTTGCCAATGCGCTGGGGCATTGAGTAACTGCCCTTGAATTATCACCGCCGTGGTAAAGAAGCCATCACCATACTGCAGCCCACGATCACAAAGCGGTAACCTCTCTTCTTGCTCACCATTGAGCCAGGTCATCGCCGCCACTAGCCACGCTCCTCTGCACCCAGAGCTCTTAACAAGCCCCTGGCTTTGTGACGAGTCTCTTTCAACTCTCTCTCTGGAATAGAGTCCGCCACAATCCCGGCACCTGCACGGAAGAACAGTTGGTTTTCAGGTTGCTGATCCGAAGCGGGACGATGGATAAAGCTGCGAATTAAGATATTGGTATCCATAGATCCATCTCGGTTGATATACCCCAAACTGCCTGTATAAGCTTGGCGAGGCATCTGCTCTAGCTCAGCAATAATCTCCATACAACGAATTTTGGGGCAGCCAGTAATGGTGCCGCCTGGGAATACTGCATGCAATACCTGCAGAGGGTTAATCCCTGGCTTGAGCTGGCCTTGAATATTAGAAACAATGTGGTGAACATGTTGATAGCTTTCAATGGTCATCAACTCATTCACCTTAACACTACCGGGCTGGCAGATACGACCTAAATCATTGCGTTCCAAGTCAATCAACATAATATGCTCTGCCCGCTCCTTAGGGTGGGCAATCAACTCCTCCCGCAACGCTTTATCTTTTTCTGCTGACTGCTCTCGTTTGCGGGTACCCGCAATGGGGCGTGTCTCCACTCTCAGATAGGATGAGGCATCTGTTTGTTGCCACTGGGTTCGCACCATTCTTTCAGGGGAGGAGCTAATAATTGCCCAATCCTCAAATTGAGCCAGCGCCGCAAAAGGCGCCGGATTGTGCTGCCGCAGTACATTGTAAACTGCTACCGCATCACTCTCCGCTGCTAAATTCACCGACCATTGACGAGAGAGGTTGACCTGAAACACATCTCCCGCCAAGATATAATCTTTAATCTGCTCGACGCCTTGCAAAAACTTGCTCTCAGGCTCTTCACTCTGACTCAAGAGCGTAACCTGTCCCTCTGGCAAGTCTTGATTTTGCACCTGCTGCCAATCCTGTTGAATTTGCGTTAACAGTGCCTCAAACCCCTCTTCTGCTAAAGCCACCAACTGAAGCTTTTCGTGGTCATAAATCACTGCTGCCGGCACTCGACTTAGCACCGCCAAAGGCAAAGTACTTTCTGGTAGAGATAAAACAGGCTCCACCACTTGACCGTACTCATAACTGAGATAGACAAACCAGCCGCCAGTAAAGGGATAGGCGTGTGACAGAGGTTCTGTGGACAACTGAGCAAATTGCTGAGCAAACTGTTGTTGAAAAGTTTCCGCACTCGAAAAGTCTTTCAATACCTGCTGCGCTTGTGGGTAGGCAAATAGAATGGAAAAACGATGCTCTGAAGTCGAGGCAACGCTTTCCAATAGATAAGGATAATGTTGTGGAAAGGCTTGGTGCAATCGCAATAATGCTTCCGAGTTGATGCTCCCTCCAGCAGGAGAGAGCTCAACCACTTGGATTGCACCGGTAGCGTTAGAATTAGACACGCCCAAGGACGATTGAGGCATTGGCGCCGCCAAACCCTAAAGAGTTAGACAGAGCATAGTCAAATTTAGCTGGCCGCGCTTCTGTACCCTGCACATAATCCAAATCACACCCCTCTTCTGGGTTCTGCAAATTAATGGTTGGAGGAAGCACCTGCTCTTGCAGTGCCAAAACGGTAAATACCGCTTCCATTGCGCCCGCAGCCCCTAAAGCATGACCGGTCATGGATTTAGTAGAGCTCATCGCCAACTTGTATGCGTGGTCACCAAAGGCAGATTTTACCGCTTGGGTTTCACACAGGTCACCTCCGGGCGTTGATGTACCGTGGGCATTGATGTAGCCAATCTGTTCAGGGTTAATGCCAGCATTGCGTAAGGCATTGGTCATGCAACGAACCCCCCCTTCTCCACCAGAGGCTGGTAGAGTTATGTGATAAGCGTCTCCACTCATACCAAAGCCCAACACTTCACCATAAATATGTGCACCACGAGCCTTAGCGTGCTCATACTCTTCTAAGACTAAAGCGCCTGCCCCATCACTCAGGACAAAACCATCGCGGTCTTTATCCCACGGACGACTGGCAGTTTTGGGGTCATCATTGCGAGTGGAAAGGGCACGGGCAGCCGCAAAGCCAGCAACCCCTAATTGACAGGTGGCAAATTCAGAGCCACCTGCAATCATCACATCAGCATCACCATACTCTATCAATCGTGCCGCATCTCCAATACTGTGGGTACCCGTCGCACAAGCGGTGGCAATGGCCATATTCGGCCCCTTTAGACCAAACAAAATGGAGAGGTAGCCAGAAGTCATATTTACAATGGAACTGGGAACAAAGAAGGGAGAAATACGACGAGGCCCTGAGCTTAAGAGCGTGCCTGTCTGGTTTTCAATGGTCTGTATCCCGCCAATACCAGATCCCATAGAGACGCCAATACGCTCAGCATTCTCCTCGGTAATTTCTAAGCCGGAATCTTTAATTGCTTGAGCACCCGCAGCAATACCGTATTGAATAAACTTATCCATTTTTTTCACATCTTTGGCGGCAATATACTCCGTGGGGTCGAAACCTTTTACTTCACCACCAAACTTTACGGCAAATTTCTCGGTATCAAATCCAGTCAAATAGTCAATGCCACTTTTACCAGACTTAATGGCTTCCCAATTCTCTTCAACGGTTAACCCAACAGGAGACAAGACTCCCAGCCCTGTAATCACTACACGAGGTTTGCTCAAAACAGACTCCTTAAATTTTTAGATAAAAAAAAAAGCCGTCTCAAACGGCTTTTTTAGAAGCTAGTCTCTATTTTAGTCTAGGTGCTCTTTGATATAATCCACAGCTTGAGCCAAAGTTCCAATGCTTTCTGCTTCTTCATCAGGAATTTCGGTATCAAACTCTTCTTCTAGCGCCATCACCAACTCTACGGTATCTAATGAATCCGCACCCAAATCATCTACAAATGAAGCATCAGGTGTCACTTGATCTTCTTCTACACCAAGTTGTTCTACAACGATTTTTTTGACGCGTTCTTCAATACTGCTCATTAGGATATACTCCAGTTTTGTTAATAAAAAGACTTTTTTAATTTCGGGATATTTTCGCTGTATCAAGGGGAAAATTCAAGGGGTTTTACAAGTTTTTCTTTTAGCCATTACTCAATAGAAACCCAGTAAACTGCTTAAACCATATACATGCCACCATTCACATTCAGGGTTTGACCTGTAATGTAAGCACCGCCTTCTGAGGCTAAGAAAGTAACAGTTTTCGCAATATCCTCGGGCGTCCCCAAACGCTGAAGAGGAATCTGCTGAGTTAAAGCGGCTCTTTGCTCTTCTGGCAAGGCATCAGTCATATCAGTAGCAATAAAACCTGGGGCAATGGTGTTGACTGTAATCCCACGAGCGCCCACTTCACGAGCAAGAGACTTAGAGAAGCCCATAATACCAGCCTTGGCTGCTGCATAATTGGTTTGTCCTGCATTGCCCATTACGCCTACCACCGAAGCAATATTGATAATGGCACCACTGCGCGCCTTCATCATGCCTCGCAAGCAAGCCTTGGACATACGGAATACAGAGTTAAGATTGGTTTCAATAATCTCTTCCCACTCTTCATCCTTCATTCGCATCAACAGATTATCGCGGGTAATGCCAGCATTATTCACCAAAATAGTCGGTGCACCAAAGGTTTTACTCACCTCGTCCACCACCGCTTTAATCTGCTCTTTGTCTGTCACATTTAAGCAGCGCCCTTCTCCTTTTCCCCCTGCTTCTGCAAGATAGTCAGTAATGGATTGCGCTCCTTTATCTGAGGTGGCTGTACCAATCACAGTGGCACCATTTTTTGCCAAATCTAAGGCGATGGCTTTACCAATCCCACGGCTGGCACCAGTAACCAGTGCAATTTTTCCAGTTAACATCTGCTTTCCCCTTACGCTTCTGTGTTGCTTATGGCTTTTTTAATGGAATCTGTATCATAGACTGGTAAGGTTTTCACTTTACGGTCAATACGGCGATTCAAGCCCATTAATACCTTACCTGGCCCTAATTCATAGAGGTTAGACACCTCTTCTCCAGCCATAAATTGTACCGTTTTTACCCACTGTACAGGGCGATAAAGTTGCTCAATCAAGGCCTGCTTAATCTCTGCATCGACACTGTGCGACTGTACATCGGCATTATGAATAACTGGAACCTTAGGGGCCTGAAAAGTAAAGGACTCCATAAACTTTGCCAAATTATCTGCAGCAGGCTTCATTAAAGAGCAGTGGGAAGGCACACTCACTGCCAACATCACCACTTTTTTCGCTCCCGCTTCCTGCATTAACGGAATTGCTTTTTCCACGGCATCTTTATAACCTGCAATGACCACTTGACCTGGAGAGTTGAAATTGGCAGGCTCAACAATGCCCTCTACCTGCTGACAAACTTCGGCCACCTTTTCATCGTCAAGGCCTATTACTGCTGCCATCGCACCTTTCCCCTCATCGACAGAGCGTTGCATTAGACGACCTCGTTCTGCCACCAACTCAATGCCTTGAGCGAAGCTAATGGATTCTGCGGCCACTAAAGCGGTATACTCCCCTAAAGAGTGGCCTGCCATAAAGCTAGGTTGGGTTTCCACCTCTGAAGAGAGCACCTTGTAAGTTGCATAGCCTGCCGCCAATAAAGCTGGCTGAGTAATATGGGTTTGATTCAGTTTCTCCTCTGGCCCATCTTGCACGATTTGCCAAAGATCATACCCCAAAATATGAGAAGCTTCTTCATAAAGGGTTTTTACAATGGGAAAATTTTCTGCCAAATCCGCCATCATGCCCACTGACTGTGAGCCTTGGCCTGGAAAAATAAAGCCGTAAGACATGGTATCCATCCTCTCTTAATCTCTTATTTAATATCTGATTAAGGCTGAGCCCCAAGTAAAACCGCCACCAAAGGCTTCCAATAACAGTATTTCGCCTCGCTTAATGCGGCCATCTCGTACGGCTTCATTTAATGCCAAAGGCACCGAGGCACTGGAGGTATTGGCGTGACGATCTACCGTGACCACCGTCTGGTCATCGTTTAAACCCAGCTTTTTCGCTGTTGCCTTAATAATTCTTAAGTTCGCCTGATGCGGCACCAGCCAGTCCAAGTCTTCTTTTTTTATACCATTGGCCTCTAAGGTCTCCTTAGCCACCTTGCTAAGGGTATTGACCGCCACCTTAAACACCTCATTGCCTTTCATCTGCATGGTTCGCTCGGCAACCTCATCCGTATGCGGTTGCTTAGAAGGACCAGAAGGCACATGCAATAGGGTTTCGTACTGGCCATCGGCATGAATATGAGTGGAGAGAATACCGGGCTCTTCTGATGCTTCCAGCACCACCGCACCTGCACCATCGCCAAACAGTACACAGGTATTTCGATCTTGCCAGTTGGTAATGCGTGATAGGGTTTCTGCTCCCACCACCAAGACTTTTTTTGCGGAACCCGCACGGACAAACTGATCCGCCACGCTTAAAGCATAAATAAACCCAGAGCAAACGGCTTGAATATCAAAGGCGGGTGCGCCATGGTTGCCTAAACGTGCCTGTAACATTGTGGCAGTGGATGGAAAAATCTTATCCGGTGTGGTGGTGGCTAAGATAATCAAATCCAGCTCTTCTGCCGCAACCTCAGCCGCCTCAAGTGCCTGACGAGCCGCCTTTTCTGCTAGATCACAAGTGGTTTCATTTTCCGCAGCAATATGGCGTTGCGTAATGCCCGTACGCTCTCGAATCCACTCATCGCTGGTGTCCACCATCTTTTCTAAATCTAGGTTGGTCAGCACTTTTTCTGGCAGATAGCCGCCGGTGCCGACAATGCGACTATAGGTTTGGGTTTGCTGGGTCATTTATGCTTTCTGCTCCGAATCGGTGGCATCCAGAACGGTTACCTCCGGGGTTAAAATCTGCTCCACCTCTGACGCAATTAGGCTGGGAACATCCTTAATCACTTCCATCCGTGCTTCTTCAATGGCACGCCTAAAACCATAAGCATCGGTGCCGCCATGACTCTTAATCACAATCTTTCTCAAGCCCAATAGAGAGGCACCATTGTATTTACGAGGATCCACCTCCTCCTTAAAGGACTTTAGCACTGGGTAAGCAATCAGCCCGACTATTTTGGTGAAGATATTACGACTAAAGGCCTTTTTCAAGTGAAAAGCGATCATTTTTGCGACCCCTTCACTGGCTTTCAGGGCCACATTACCATCAAAACCATCACAAGAGATCACATCAAAGTTCCCTTTAAAGATGTCATCCCCTTCGGCATACCCCACATAATTAATTTGGGTACGTTTTAGAATGGCATTGGCATCCTTGATGCGTTGATGCCCCTTAATCTCCTCTTCCCCAATATTCAGCAATCCTACGCGTGGGCTGGGATTACCATCTAAAGCCTTGGCAAGCACGTCCCCCATCACCGCAAACTGCGCTAAGTTTTCGCCATCTGAACCGATATTCGCCCCCAAATCTAACATATACACATGCCCTTTTATGGTTGGCATGGTGGTACAAATTGCAGGACGCTCAATACCAGGCAAGGTTTTTAACACAAACTTAGAAACTGCCATTAAGGCGCCGGTATTGCCAGCACTGACACAAGCTTGCGCCTCATCATTTTTCACCAAATTCAAGGCGATTCGCATGGAGGATTTGCGTTTATTACGCAAGGCCACTGAGGGCTTATCATCCATCTCAATCACTTGCTCAGCATGGGTAATAGTGATGCGACTGGCATCGTACTGATAGTTTTTAAGTGCCTCTTCAATCAGAGGTTGTTGACCCACCAAGTGGATATGCAGGTCGGAATGGAGTTTAAGTGCTTCTATAGAAGCGGGCAGGGTGACTGATAAGCCGTGATCCCCACCCATTGCATCGACAGCAATCGTGATACTCAAGACAATAATTCCTTATTTGTCTTGAACGACTTTTTTGCCTTTGTAGTAACCATCTGCGGTCACATGGTGACGACGGTGAACTTCACCAGTCGTTTCATCAACGGTCAAAGTTGGACCACTTAGAGAGTCGTGAGAGCGACGCATACCACGCTTAGATGGGGTTTTACGGTTTTGTTGAACAGCCATAATGTTCTCCTTGTTAAAAATTTGGTTAAAAACAACTGCTTAGCTTAGAGCAATCTGAGCAGTTACGACCACATAAAAATCTTGGCCTTGACTACTTTTTGGACTTTAATGCCTGCAATGCTGCAAAAGGATTTGGCTTTTGTTCTATTTCTTGCGCCTCCGCCTTATCTACGGCTTCGCTTAGCATTGCATCTTGCCAAGCCAACTCCGCCGCCTCATTAATGGGGGAGAGCGGAATAGAAAGTAATAGCTCATCTTCAATCAAGTCATAGAGCGAGATGCGCTCATCGCCCACTTCATACACTTCCACTTCTGCAGGCAACTCTTCGGCCAGTGCCATCGACTCAGTAAACACCCCTTTCATTTTCGTGTTCACTTCAATATCAAAAGGCTGCAATGAGCGTTGACATTCTACGGACAAATCCGTTTTCAACTGCATCTCAAAGGCCGGAAACTTTAACGCCTTGTCAAAATAAAAGCGCATTTCCACCTCTACTGCCCGATCATTTTTGCCACCATCAGCCAATTGCTCTACCAATCGAGGGAACTCAGACTGGTTGACACTTGCCTTAATTTGCTTATGATGATTTACAAAATTAATGGGGTCAATAAGGTTTGGAAGCTTGTCAAACATAGCGGCGCATCATACGCATTTTAAATGCAAATGTCAAAAGAATTTTAGGCTTTTTTAACCTCAATCCCGCCCATCCTTTTAACAACAACTGATTATTTTTATTGGATATTTTACATCTACTCCAATAATATGCTTAAACCCTCTATAACATGACAAAAAACGGATAGTTTATGCCAAAATCACCAGTCCTGCCCTTGCCAAAACTTATTTTGGCCTCCACTTCCCCTTTTCGCCAACAACTTTTGCAAAAACTGCATCTGCCTTTTGCGACTGCTAAACCAGAGGTGGATGAAACCCCGCTCCCCAATGAAACAGTAGAGCAGATGGTAACAAGACTCAGCCAACTAAAAGCCCGAGCTATCGCGGACACGACTCAAGAGGCAGCTATCATTATCGGCTCTGATCAAAGTGCCTCGCTAGAGGGGCAGCCTTTAGGCAAGCCACACACCTTTGAAAACGCTTTAGCTCAACTTCAATCCATGCAAGGCAAAACCATCACCTTTTACACAGGACTTTGTGTTATCAACACTCAAACAAGCAAAACCTTTCAGGCGATGGACCTAACCCAAGTGCATTTTCGTCAGCTCAGCACACAAGCCATCACTACCTATCTTGAATTAGAACAACCCTTTAATTGTGCGGGCAGCTTTAAATCAGAAGGGCTAGGCATTACCCTATTTAAAGCCATTGAGACCAAAGACCCAAATGCATTAATAGGCCTACCCTTAATTGAGCTGACCACCATTTTTCAGCAGATGGGGTATGAGTTGCCACTAAAAGAGTCCTTCGCACAAGATGAACCCTTGGCTAAAAAGAACTCTTAAACTGGCTCAACCCTAGCCTAACAGTTATTCCCCGCCCGAGGTAGTAGCCACGCCTTAAGTTGTGACAAATCATCTGCCCAAGCCACGGGGTGATACTGTTGCAAACGTTCCAGGCTGTGCACGCCATGCGTCATGGCCACACTGTCCATTCCCATATTCTGTGCCATTAGCAGGTCAAATTCAGTATCCCCAATCATCACTGCTTTTTCCACTGGAACTTGCAACGCCTCTAAAATTTGCTGCAGCATCAGGGGGTCAGGCTTAGAGGCCGACTCTACAGGAGTTCGAGTGACATCAAAATACTTTTCAAACCCTACTTCAGCCAAAACCTGATTTAACCCTCGACGACTCTTCCCTGTCGCAATCGCCAATTTTGCACCCGCATCCTTTAATGATTGCAACAAATCTTCAGCCCCCTCAAAGGGGTGCATAGGCACATCGAAATCCTCCAAAAAGTGCTGCGTATAGGCCCCTGCCATTTTCTCCACCTGCTCTGGCGTCGCATCAGGATAAAGCCCTAAAATCGCATGCTCCAAACTCAAACCAATAATCTGCTTACTCTGCTCATCTGAGAGCACCGACAACCCCACATCTTCTGCCGCATGCTGAATGGCTGCGACAATGCGAGCTTCCGAGTTCATTAAGGTCCCGTCCCAGTCAAAAATCACCAACTCATAACAGCCGCTTGTCGGTCGAGGGGTTTCTTTTGTTGCATTCATTTTGTGACTCCTAATCTTTCAAGAGACCTTTACACGAGTGAATCCACGACTAAAAATGGCTAAAATTTCCCTACTCCTCGTTGGAAAACTTACCAATAGCTGGCTATTGGTTGCGTTTCCCGCCTTGATTAGGAAAATTTTATCTCATTTTTAGTTCGTGCCTCACTCATGTAAAGATCTCTCTAACTTTTGAAACAGTTGCTGCCAAGTTTCGTCCAACGGCGCCTCTATCTCCATCCACTGCTCCGTCACAGGGTGAGTAAAGCCCAACTTATGGGCATGCAACGCCAAGCGCTTAAAACCCAAGTGCCGAAACTGCTTATTCACGGCTTTATCACCGTACTTTTCATCACCAATAATGGGATAACCACTGGACTGGGCGTGAACACGAATCTGATGGGTACGCCCCGTCTTGAGTCGCACACGCACAAGACTACAAAATTCAAACTGTCGCTCCACTTGAAAATAGCTAATAGAGGGCTTGCCCTCTCTATCCACGCGCACCACACGCTCACCAGATTGCAAGGTATTCTTTTTCAATGGCAAATCTACTTTCTGCTTGTTTTTCAGCCAATGTCCCTTTACCAAAGCCAGATACTGCTTTTTAAGCTGGTCTTCTCGCACCTGAGCGTGTAGAGCTTTCAGCACCGAAGCTTTTTTGGCCAACAAAATACAGCCAGAGGTATCTCGATCTAAACGGTGAACCAACTCCAACCGTTTTGCCAAAGGGCGCAACCCCCTCACTAATTCAATCAACCCCCAACTAATCCCACTACCGCCATGCACAGCAATGCCACTGGGTTTATTGATCACCATTAAGTCCGCATCTTCATACAGAATCGCTGCCTCAATCCGAGACATCTGCTGAGTGGGCAGCACCACTTCCGTTTTTTCAGGCAGTCGCACAGGTGGAATCCGCACGATATCGCCTGCCTGCACTCGATAGTTTTGTTTAATGCGCCCTTTATTGACTCGCACCTCCCCCTTTCGGATAATGCGATAAATCAGAGTCTTGGGCACCTGCCGCAAATGCCGCATTAAAAAATTATCAATTCTCTGCCCTTCATCTTCCGAAGTGGCCTCTATAAACTGCACACTCTGATTCATGCTCATCTCCTAAAATTTGAGCGTAGTGTACCGTGATTTTGGCATAGACGCCATTTATCCATTGCACTACCTTGTAGATGGTGATATATTTACTCCGCTTTTTCTATCCCATTTTTGGATAAGACTGGTAATTAAACCAGTCAAAGCAACAGAATTAAGACCTATGGTGCTTAAAGCTTCCCAAACTGAAATCAAGGAGTCGCTTTAAGTAGATGATTAACCCAGCGTCAATTTTGAACAGGATTAAGAAATTCGCAAATGCTGCCCTGAAAAAATGGCCGTAAGACATTTGACCGAATGACACGGGATTCTGACAAAACAGAACAGGCAAAAAATAAATTAAACACCGTTAAACGTCGTTTAATTGGCTAAGAGCAGATGTCCATTTCCTGCTCGATAACAAAATGCACAACAATGAGAAAATTTTTAGTTTGATTTTTAAACGATTCCTTGGTGACCGAAGATTCCACCAATAAAATCAAAATAACGAGACTAAACTCACCAAGCTGAACTCAAACAGCCTCTGGGAGAACACCATGCTGACACAGTCTCAAGTTGCATAAGAAGCCCTGCCGCTCTGTTTCCTCAAGACCATTCCGTTATTGCTCCTGTCCTCGACGCCCTAACCTAAAAAGAGACACGCATGAAAAGAATGCTGATTAATGCAACGCAGCCTGAAGAGGTGCGCATTGCACTGGTAGATGGACAAAAACTCTATGACCTAGACATTGAAACGCCTCAACAACAGAAGAAAAAAGCCAACATCTATAAAGGAACCGTTACTCGAATTGAGCCTAGCCTTGAGGCAGCCTTTGTAGATTACGGTGCCGAACGCCACGGCTTTTTGCCCTTCAAAGAGGTGGCCGAAGAGTATTACCCTGAAGGCGCTACCAACTCTCACAACCTTTCTATTAAAGATGTTCTTACTGAAGGACAAGAGATTATTGTCCAAGTACAAAAAGAGGAACGCGGCAATAAGGGTGCCGCACTTACCACCCAAATCACTTTAGCAGGCCCCTATGTGGTCATGATGCCCAACAACCCCAAAGCGGGGGGCATCTCACGCCGTATTGAAGGTGGTGACCGCTCCGAAATTCGAGATACATTAAAAGAGATTGACCTGCCTGAAGGCATGGGACTGATTATTCGCACCGCGGGTGTTGGCAAAACCCCCGAAGAGCTGCAGTGGGGGGTTAATTACTTGGTGCACCTATGGGAAGCGATTAAAAAGGCGGCTGAAGAGAAGCCTGCCCCTTTCCTCATTCACCAAGAATCTGACATTGTCATTCTTGCTATCCGCGACTACTTACGGCAAGACATTGGCGAAATCATCATTGATGATATGCCCACCTTCCATAAGGCACGGGACTTTATCCAACATGTAATGCCACAACAAGTGCATAAGGTCAAACCTTATCAGGATGAAAAGATTCCTCTTTTCACCCGTTATCAAATCGAATCCCAGATTGAAACCGCCTATCAACGAGAAGTAGTACTGCCCTCCGGTGGTGTCATTGTCATTGACATGACCGAAGCACTCACCGCTATCGACATCAACTCCTCTCGTGCCACTAAAGGCGGCGACATTGAAGAGACTGCTTTCAATACCAATATGGAAGCGGCTTGTGAAATTGCTCGCCAGTTGCGACTAAGGGACTTGGGTGGTTTAGTGGTTATCGACTTTATCGATATGCACTCTAGCCGCCACCAACGGGAAGTGGAAAATGCAATGCGCGAAGCGGTGAAACCAGACCGTGCCCGTGTACAAATTGGCAAAATCTCCCGCTTTGGCCTGCTAGAAATGTCTCGTCAGCGGTTACGCCCCTCTATTGAAGAATCCACTCAAATTGTCTGCCCTCGCTGTAAAGGGGTGGGCGTCATTCGTGGCGTAGAATCTTTGGGACTATCTATTCTCCGTCTATTGGAAGAGGAAGCCCTTAAAGAGAACACCAAGCGAATCATGGTGCAACTGCCCGTAGATGTGGCTACCTTCCTGCTCAACGAAAAGCGTCACCATTTGACCCGCTTGGAAGACCACCACAACCTACATATTCTGATTGTGCCCAATGAGCACTTAGAAACTCCGCAATATCTTATTGAACGGACACGTCTCAATGATGAACTGCCTGAACAAGCCAGCTATGAAGCCAAAAAGGTGCTAACACCCTCCTTGGAAGAGATGAGTACTGAAAAAGCCCCTCAGCCCAAAGAAGAACCGGCGATTAAGAGTATCCAACCTGAGATGCCAGCTCCCTTAATTGAAAAGGCTCAAGCGGCACAGCAGTCTGCCCCACAACCCAAGCCTAGTTTGATTAAGCGAATTTGGCAATTCTTTGCTGGTGAAGAAGTGGAAGAGGTAAAAGAGCCCACTGCACCAAAACGGGAACGCTCTTATAATAATCGTCGTCGTAATGGTCGCAACCGCAATCGTAATGACCGTAACAGAAACGATCGTAACCGCAATGGTCGCAGTCGCAACCGTAACGACAGAAATGAGAGAAACGACCGCAACGAAGGGCGTACCCCAGAAAAGCACCAATCCATTCGTGAGCAAAACCTAGCGTTAAAAGCACAAGAGGCGGCACAAGAAGCGCCTCAACAAGCTACCACTTCTACTGGTGGCCATCAGGATACTTATGCAAGCAAACCTGAAGCCCAAGCGGCCGCTCAGGACACTGCTTCTGTAGCAACAACAACGGAAACCGCTGCGCCAGTAGAAAAAGAAGCGCCTCGCAACCGCCGTCACCGCAGCCGTAACAACACTCGCACTTATAACAACCGTCGCCGTGCGCCGGTTAACGCCCAAACCCTTTCGGTAAATTCCGAAGAGTTAGAGGCCAATGCAGTGGTGGCTGTAGCTGACACCGCGGCAGAAAAAGTCACCACTGCCACCTCTGGAACAGAAAATCGTGTTGAGCAAGCGGTAGAACAGCAAACCATTGAATCTGTTGCGACTACACCAGCTGAAAGCTCTACTGAAGTAGAAGCAACTAAAGTAGCTACAACCGAGGCTCAAGCAGAAACTCAACCAGAAATTGCTGCAGAAACAGCAACTGAAGCACCTGTAAAGGTCGAAGTACCTGAACAAATGCCTCTAATTGTGGCTGATACCACTAAAACAACTGTGGAGTCATCCGCTACAGAAGAGAACACCGTAGAGGCTAAAGAAGAAGCTAAAACTTCAGAAGCAACGGTGGAAGTGGAAGACAAAGCGTTTGAAGTTGTTGAAAAAACTGAAAACGCAACTGAAGCAGAAAGCAAAATCTCCTAGAACCCTTTGTATGAGTGAGAATCAAACTAAGAATGAGATAAAATTTGTCCAACACAGAGTAGACAAGTTTTAGCCATTTTTAGATATGGATTCACCTCATGCAAAGGACCCTTGATAGTGGTGGGTGAGTCACTCTACCCATCCATTAGCTTTTCCCAAGATAATTAAAAAGCCAGCATACTAAATAGTATGCTGGCTTTTTATTTGCCTAGCTGCTTTTCAATAATGGTATGTTCAGCATCACTTGTTTAACCCTGAGGAGGAGGACCTTTAAAAGACCTCCTAAAACTTATAATTTAACCCCATACCATATTGCCAGTCATCGGCCTTTAAATTTAAATAGGGTTGAGAATCGTGACGGTAGTTAACACTGATCGTGGTGGAAACTGAAGAGACCACTTGAGTGGATAGGCTCAAATTGGCAATAGTACGATTATTATCCCAGTTATCTATCTGTGGCTGAAAATAGAAACTTAGCCCCATTTTTGCCTGTTTAGAGAGATCATACTGCCCTTCTGCCATCCAGTTAAAGCGACCAATCTCAAAAGTCTCTCGCTGCAGTAGGGACACATCTTCTCTTTCATAAAAAATAGAACCCGCTAAAATCCCTTTATACTGCTTCACCTGACTTTTCCAGCGCAAGCCCGCCCCTAACAAAAACCGGCTTTTATCTAACACATAGGGTTGAGCTTCATACTGAGTATAAGCCTCCCACGCCCAATGATACTTAAACCAATCCGTATGACGCAGGTGCAAAAATTTACTCTCATCATTGCCCACTCCATTGACTTCACTGTAATCATAGCTGGCTAACAATAGCTCAACCTTTTTGCCATGCACATACTGTAAGCCCATATGAGCACTGCCACCAAAATTATCCGTATTTCCAGACTTACCGCTGAAATTCACGGTAAAGCTACCGCTCTTCCCCTGCACACGGTCATCTAGCCGCAAGTCTTCAATATTGACAATGGCTTGAGCCCCGCTACTTACCACCATCAACCCAGTGAGCAGGACTGGGAAAATATTTTTTTTTGTTAAAACTTTCTTCATATTTTGTTATTTCCCCAGTGACACATGGTAATGCGGATCTTCGGAAACATTAACCTCTACCAGATCTCGAGCATCATGTAACAGCTGGCGGCACTCAGGACTCAAATGCCTCAACACCAGCTTTTTACCCTGCTCTTTATAACGCTTGGTAAGCTTATCAATCGCCTCTACCCCTGTGTGGTCATAAACTCGAGAGTATTTAAAGTCAATCTGCACACAATCTGGATCATTGTTGGGGTCAAACATCTCAATAAAGTTTTGAGCTGAAGCAAAGAAAAGTGGACCATAAACCGTATAGGTCTTCACCTTCCGTCCATCAATCTCCTCTTCCTTGGTTTCCAACATCACCCTTTGCGCATGCTGCCAAGCAAACACCAGAGCAGAGACAATCACTCCGGCTACTACTGCCACCGCCAAATCAAATACAACGGTCAATACAGTCACTAAAATCATCACTGCCGCATCGGCCTTGCTAATGCCCCGCATAATATTCCAACTGGACCAATCAAAGGTGGCAATCACCACCACAAACATCAATCCCACCAAGGCAGCCACTGGAATTTGAGCAATATAGTCTGATAAGGCGAGCACTATCAGCAGTAGCATAATCGCCGCCGTAATTCCAGAAAGTCGTCCAATCCCACCTGAGCGAATATTAATCAAAGACTGACCAATTAAGGCACAGCCACCCATAGTGCTGAACATTCCAGCAGTCACATTCGCACACCCCAAAGCAACACACTCACGGTTGGCTTGTCCTCGGGTTTGGGTAATGTCATCAATCAAAGTCATAGTCAATAAAGACTCTGTGGTGCCTACAATGGTCAAAATCAATGCATAAGGCAATACTATCCACAAGGTTTCCCAAGTAAAGGGCACCATCGGGATATGAAATCCATTCAATTGCGGGTCATTGGGGTCACCAAAGAATAGGGTCTCTAAAGATCCCGAAACCACTGCCTTATCCCCAACGGTCACGGTATTAATATCGAAAAAAATCACCGCTAAGGTAATAATAACAATGGAGGCCAAAGCAGAAGGAACCGCCTTAGTTAGCTTGGGGAGAATATAGATAATCGCCATACTGGCCACCACCAGTGCCAACATAATCTGCATGGCATCTCCGCTGAGCCACTGCCCATCTTCGGTTTTAAACTGGTTGAGCTGAGCCAAAAAGATAATAATTGCCAATCCATTCACAAACCCTAACATCACCGACTGAGGCACCATGCGAATAAACCGCCCCCACTTCATCACCCCAATAACCACCTGGAAAATGCCCATCAGAATCACCGCAGCAAACAGGTATTCTGCACCATGCTCAGAGACCAAGCTCACCATAACAACGGCCAAAGAACCCGCAGCGGCAGAGATCATACCTGGGCGCCCACCAAAGGCAGCGGTAATAAAACCAACAATCATGGCGGCAAACATGCCCACTAGGGGGTTTACACCTGCTACAAAAGAAAAGGCCACCGCCTCTGGCACCAGTGCCAAGGAAACCGTCACCCCAGAGAGCACATCATTTTTATAGCGTTCCCATCCAGAAGCTGAAACATCTATTGTTCGCATGTGATTGACCCTTTTATAAAATTTGAAAAGGCAGTATTATAGCGGATTAAGTGATTAATTGAGAGTCAAGACTATGTGGATTCACCATATCGGAGAGATTATGATTGGCGTTTTTGTGGCGCTCATAATTGTCCATTTTATTCTGCATGTGGTTTTTAAACGCCAACGCCATAATCGGGACAAACAAAAAGCAGAGACTAACCACTCAAAAGAGTCTTAAACTTCGTAACTACTCATCTTATCCCCTGAAATTCGCCATTTCTGCGTTGGAAAATGGTCATTTATTTGAATAAACTCACATTTTCCGCCTTGAACTGACGAATTTCAGAGGCAATCTGAGCAGTTACAGGGTGTGCTGAATAGTTAACATCTAGCAGCGTAACTGTCTCGCTGCTTAACCAAGGCCTGAAGCAGATGCAACAGAGGCTGATACTTTTCTAAATCCTGCTCTAGCATTCCTAATGCATAAGCAACCGCCTCTATGGTTGAGAGACTATGAGCAAAAGGGGCCTTGCGAATAACATAGTCACCGCCCTGCTTTTGAGCTATCCAATTTTCACTAAAACTCAAACGGGGCAAGGTTTGCAAAAAAGGATTTTGATAAATCAGCTTTTTGCTCTTTTTCCAAGTACCGTCCAGCACAATCACCCTTAGCTTATGGGCATTTAACTCCGGTGCGGCTTCTGGCAAAACTTTAAGCTCCCCTTGCCAATCACTCAATGGAGGAAACAGTAGAAAAGTTTGCGCATCATCCTTCTGGCACCAACCCTGTAATACCTGTTCAGAAAACTGCTCTCCCACCCAAAGCTCTGAATGGATTAAACTCAACTGTGCCAACCTTGCAGTGCCTTTAGCATGCCCCACTTCTGAAGAGTGCTGTAAAATAAGCACAGACACACTATTCTCTACCGGTTCCACAAATTGACACAAACAGGTCACCCATGGACGCTCACACTGATCACATACCTGACGACCCACTGACCCCCTACTCCTTCACCTTCTGCCAAACTCCCACTGAAAAAAAGCTCGGCAACCATTTTCTTAAACAGCATAAACAGGGCAAAGCAGGCAAACTTGCTCACCTCTTTATCCTGAAATATCAAAACAAGCCAATTGGTTGCGTTAGACTCGAACCTTTGCAGCCTTCAATACCAGAAAACTCAAAAATAGCTCAAAATTTGCCGAAATCTCCAGTCCTGCCTAGTCAAAATGGCTTTTGGATGCGAAATCTCTATATTGAGCCTCCGTTTCGCCAGCAAGGGCTCGGTTCTGCTTTAGTGCAATTTATGCTAAACAGCATAGAAGACTCTAAAAGTGCTCAGCCAGTCTTTGCCTTTTGCCAAGCTGACCTACTGGCTTTTTATCAGAAACTGGGATTTTATAAACTCACTGCTCAAACCCTGCCGAAGATGATGGCTCAAAAATTGGAAACCTATCAAAAAAATCAGCCACTCCTGACCGCCATCTGCTGGCACGAGAAGCAATCAATACCCTAAAACTGAACCTGCCCCACTAGACTTTTCAGCTTCAGGATTTTCAACCGCTGTGCCTTCTATCAGAAGCTTTAAGTTTCGCAAAGTATTAAAGGGCACGTCCACCACCATCTGATTGGCTAACCAGCTCGGAATGCTTCCACCTGGCTCAGCAGCCACTTGAAAAGTAACTTGCGTTTGAGTTTGAGAAAGAGGTGTCAATACCCAACGCCCCTGTAAACGAGGCATCCGAATTCGATCTTCTTGAAGGGGGAAGGCGTTTGGCCTAGCAACAAATATTACCCGCAGTTCACCATTGCTCATAACCTCTTTATAAGCCTCCACCACTGCATCTCGATCAGAAACTGGCCAAGGCAAGTCGGTGACACTGTAACGCAAGCTGTGCCCATTCCCCAAGGATTTAATCACCTTAGATTCAACCATTTTGTGATACCAACGAGGGAAATTCTGTACATCCTCTAAGACTCGCTGAACCCCTTTTAAAGGGGCATTTATCACCACTTGACCTTTAAACTGCTTATAATCCGAACCAGGTGTGGGGGCCACCCAAACTTTTACCCCATCAGCCTCTTTTTCCAGCTGCCAACTGGGCGATGCACAAGCCAATGAACTAAAAAACAGAAGCAAACCTATTCCCAGTCCACCCAAAACTCGTCCATAAAAGAAAACCATTCCTTGCTCCTTGCATTCTATGCCAAAAGACCTATAATATGCGAATTCAAATTTCAGGCAAGTTTCTTTTGCCAGTTTTTGTCTAAAGTTCTAAAATCGGGGTGTAGCGCAGTCTGGTAGCGCACCACACTGGGGGTGTGGTGGTCGCAGGTTCAAATCCTGTCACTCCGACCATTTTTTCTCAATCCAGCTAAACCGACTCTACGATATTTACTCAATTACCTGCAAATCTAATAGCCCACCAGATTCATATAGGCTTTTGGCCAAAATTCGCAAGGCAGACTGTACAGCTTCTTCCAGCACGGGGTGATAGAACGGCATCTGCAGCAATCGTTGAATGGTCAACCCTTGTTCCACTGACCAACCCAAAAGATGGGCAAAGTGCTCAGCTTCTGCCATGACCAACTCACCCCCTATCAGTTGCTTACTCTGTTTGTCGGCAAAGAGGCTAATCACACCTCTGTCTGTCTGTTGCACAATGGCTCGGCCATTGTTCCGCTCTAAATTAAAGCTGGCCACCTCTGTCTTTGCCAAATCCAATTCACTGTAACGCTGACCAAACACTGCAACCTCTGGATCTGTAAACACGATTCCCATTGGTGCTACTCGGTGGAAGCGCTGAATTTTAGGAAAGTTGATGGCATTAATTCCTGCAATTTTGCCTTCATAGCCCGCCTCATGCAAAATAGGACGGAAGCTGTTGACATCACCAGCGATAAAAATCGGCAAATCTTCGATTTGTAGGGTTCCTGTGTCAAACCTAGGCATGCCAAACTTATCTAGCTTAACCCCTAAGTTTTCCAAGCCAAGTTGGTCAATATTGGGGCGACGGCCCAAAGAGGCCAATACGGCATCCACTTCAAAAGAGCCTGCAGAGTTGGTCAAGCAAAGCTTGCCCTCACTGCCCTCTTCAATATTGGCTGGCTCTCCTAAGTACAATGGAAACTCTTTGGAGATGAACCTCACCATCGATTCGACAGCTTTGGGTTCGGATAGACCTGCCACCGTATTAAGCATTTCAAACCCAATTACCTTGACGCCAAGGCGAGACATCGCCTGCCCCAACTCAATACCAACTACTCCTAAACCCACTACAGCGACTGATTTGGGAAATTGCTCTAACTCAAAAATTTCATCACTGGTTAAAATGCGTTTGCCGAATGCTTTCCAAGACTCAGGTACCACAGGGCGAGAGCCAGTGGCAATAATGATTCGATCTGCTTCAATCACCTCTCCATTCACTTCCAGCTGAGAGGGTGAAACAAACTTGGCGTAACCTTGAATAAATTGCTCTGGCTCGAGGTTATCCAACATATTTTTTGTCACTCCACCTGCAAAACGATCCCTCAAGGTGCGTACCCGTTGTAACACTTCGGACTGACTCACGGTTAATTGCTCTGCCCCATGAATGCCTATCTGAGCAAAATGGTTCCGTTCAAAATAGTGGTTAGCCGTGTGAATTAAAGCCTTAGAAGGCATACAGCCTACACGAGCACAGGTGGTGCCCAAAGCGCCTCCATCTACGATCACAAAGTCTTCCGTCTGCCGTCGTACTTGACTCATGGCGGTTAATCCTGCCGTGCCTGCCCCCAAAATCGCTACTTTAACCTTTCTCATTCTCTTTCCACTCATTAAATTCTTTTACCCATTTCATTTTTTCACAGTAAAATAACATGTAATCTATCATTCTAAAGGTGTGTGCCTTTGTTTTTCCAGGTTTCTCTCCCTGCCAAAGCATTAACAGACAGGTTTTATGATTTATATCAACTCCTCAAACCTGCCTATCAACCTTGCACACTATGCACCCTACGCCTGACTCTTCTGTTTCTTTTTTGCTTTATATTGGCCTCTACTCAAGCCTTTGCCCAGGAAAATTCCGCCACAGTTGAAACAGAGATCCCAAACTCCTTGATCACTCGAATCTATCAACCTTTTATGGGCGATTTAGATGAGCTCAGAAAACGGCGTATTATCCGCGTGCTAACTACCTATAGCCGCACCAACTACTTTATCACTCCGAGAGGCTTTCGTGGGATTGAGTATGAGTTGCTCAAGGCCTATGAACGCTATCTCAACCGTGGTCCACGCAAACAGCGCTACCAGACTCAACTAATTTTTTTGCCTACCCCCTTCAAAGAGGTGATTCATAAACTGCAAAAGGGCTATGGGGATATTGCTGCAGCCGGACTGACAATCACCCCAGAACGAGAAGCACTCATTGACTTTACCGACCCATATATTTCAGATATTAACGAAATTTTGGTAACCCATACCAATGCAGAGCCCATAAAAAAACTGGAGGACCTGTCTGGTAAAACCATCACAGTAGTGGCAGACAGCAGTTACATTATCCACCTCAACCAGTTTAACCAAGTGTTGGGGCAACTAGGGCTTCCCCCCATGGAGATTCGTCAAGCCCCCGCTCTATTAGGGATTGAAGACTTATTAGAAATGGTGAACAACAGTGTTATTGACTACACGGTGGCAGACAGCCATATTGCTCAGCTTTGGCACACAAAACTCAAAAACCTCATACTTCAATCTAATATCATTTTCCACTACAATGGAAAAATTGCTTGGGGACTTCACCATAACACCCCTAAACTCAAAGCCTCTTTAAACCATTTTATCCACACCCAAGCCAAACCCGGCAGGCTATTGGGCAACAGTCTGTTTAAAAAATATTTTGAAGACAACTACTGGATTCAACAACCAACCTACTCCTTGCTTAAACGCATCCCTTGCCTTATGTACTACTTTCAACTTTATGGTGGCTTTTATGACATCGATTGGAACCTCATTGCCGCCCAAGCCTATCAAGAATCTCGCCTCAACCACCAAAAAGTGAGCCATAAAGGTGCCGTGGGGATTATGCAAGTCAAACCCGAAACCTCTCGGCATAAGCCGATCAATATTCCCAATATCCATCGGTTAGAAAATAATATTGAGGCGGGCGTAAAGTATCTGGCCTACCTGCGAGATCGCTACTTCTCAGACCCTAACCAATACAACCCAGAGGATCAAATCAACTTTGCATTAGCTGCCTATAATGCAGGCCCAACCAAAATCCGACGCATGCAGCGCCTTGCAAAAAAACAGGGCCTAGACCCTAATAAATGGTTCTACAATGTTGAAGTAATTGTGCGTCAAGAAATTGGGCAGGAAACCGTAAACTATGTTGCTAATATCCGAAAATATCAAATAGCACTACAAATGTCTCGCAATATCGAGATGAAAAAAGCCTTAGCAAGACTAGAAAGTGCATCAAAATCCCCAGCCCTGCTAACAGAAATGACAACAACAAAGGACAAAACTCCACCTAAAAAACCAGAATCTCCATCTAAACCACTTAAAAACACACTGCCTTAAACCTTGACTTCTAAAACCTATAGCTGAGGTTATTCTGGGCGATAGACCTTAATATTTTCAAACCCTTGATCAATCAAATACTGGGCATGAAGTTGACTCATCACCCCTTTTTGACAGTAAAGTAGATAGTTTTTAGATTGGTCCAATTTTTTAAACTGCTGGTTCAACTCATGGAAAGGCATTTCGATCACTTCAGCCTCCAGCTTTAAAGGGGAGTGCTGTTTTTCTGAGTCGGGGCGAATATCAATCACCACCTCATCAGTCACCTCTTTTACTACCGGCACTGCAGCCTTTTGATTAATTTCCGCCACGATTTGATCCACCGGCACAACCTCTCGATTGGCTACCGCTTCCTCCAGCACCGAAAAGTCAAACCGAGCCTCCTCTCGGGGTAACCGTTTAAAAGAGCCATGGGTCACCGGGTTTTTAGAAATCACGCCACAATACTCTGGCATATTTTCAGCAAAGTGGCGGGTGCCAATCTCCTCGGCAATTTGAATAATCTCATTCTTATTCATCGTTACCAAAGGTCGCAGCACCAATTTAGAAGTAGCTTCATCAATCAAAGCTAAGTTGCGCAAAGTCTGACTGGAAACCTGAGCCACACTCTCACCTGTGACCAGTGCATCAATCTCCATCTCATCCGCCACCTGCTCTGCCGCTTTCAGCATCAACCGCTTTAACATCACTCCCAAGTAACTCTCATGAATGCTGTTAAACATCTCTGCTACGACCCCCTCAAAAGGGATGGTAATAAACTGCACTCGGTGAGAGGCCGCATATTGACTCCAGAGATAGAGCGCCACTTGCTTTACTCCAATCTCATGAGCATCACCACCAAGATTAAAGAAAATATAGTGGGTTTTCATGCCCCGCTTAATGGTCAAAAAGCTGGCCACCGTTGAATCAAACCCCCCAGACATCAGAGACAACACCTCTCCCTGCATGCCTAGCGGAAATCCACCCAATCCTTGATAGCGGTTAGTGACAATATAAAGCTGCTGATGGGTCACCTCCAACTGAATTACCTCTTCAGCATGTTTAATGTCCACCCCTTTTGGGTTACCCGCTCGATAGAGGGCAGCCCCCACAAATCGCTCTAACTCATTGGAAGTAAAGTCATGCTCCCCAGAACGCTTTACCCGCACCACAAAGGTTTTGTCTTCAATGCGATGCACCGCTTTCTGCACCACAATCTCAGCCAACTCTTCTTGCGTTGTAAAGGGAAACTCCAGCACTTCCAGCACCTGATCTACCCCAGGCGTCTGCCGTAATACCTTGGCTACAGGCTGATGAAACTGCTGATCGCACTGTACCTCAATCTTATCCCAAAAACGCTTCACCACAATACTGTCATCTACTCGTTTCAATAAGGTGCGCAAATTGTCATGCAACTGAGCAATCATCTTTTTCTTAACCGAGTTGCCCTTTACCATAATTTCTGGAAATAGCTTCACTACAAATTTCATCTTTTTTTCCTTTTTATTTTGTTGCCGCTATTCTAGCGGATTGGACTTTTTTACGCTGTAAAACTTGGTGAACCCTTTGGCTGCGTGTTATCATTTCAAGATACATTTTTATTTTTTAACTCAAGAGACCTTTGCACGAGTGAATCCACGGCTAAAAATGGCTAAAATTCTCCTGCTCTGCGTTGAAAAACTTGCTAATAGCGGGCTATTAGCTGCGTTTTCCGCCTTGATCAGAAAAATTTTATCTTATTTTTCGCTCGTGTCTCACTCATACAAAGGTCTCTAAAAAAACGAGAGTATTCACATGAAAAGATTGCATGATGTCTTAGTAAGAGACGAAGT
>CAYOOU010000005.1:0-1345 GCA_964405635.1 uncultured Piscirickettsiaceae bacterium | reverse complement strand
AAAACGAGAGTATTCACATGAAAAGATTGCATGATGTCTTAGTAAGAGACGAAGTTCCCTTTGATTTACAACAAGTTATCAACCACACTTTGGTTGCCTGTAAAGATATCGCCCACAAACTAGGGCAAGGGGAGCTTGCTGGCATCCTAGGTTCCACCGAAGCGGAAAATGTGCAAGGGGAAACCCAAAAGCAGCTAGATGTCATCTCTAACGATCTTTTGAAAATGATTCTCACTGAAGACAACAATGTGCGTGGCATCGGCTCTGAAGAAGAAGACTACACGGTTGCCGGTAACCCAGATGGCAAATACCTAGTTACCTTCGATCCACTAGATGGCTCATCTAACATTGATGTAAACCTTTCTGTAGGCACCATTTTCTCTATCCTAGAAGCAAAAGGTGAAGGTTCTGGCGATAATCAAGAGCTTTTCTTGCAAAATGGTCGTAACCAAGTCGCTGCCGGTTATGTTCTTTATGGCCCTTCAGCCATCTTGGTTTTAACAACTGGAAAAGGGGTTAACTTCTTCACCCTAGACCGTCACATTGGTGAGTTCATCCTAACCAAAGAGCAGGTAAAAATCCCTGAAGAGACTTCAGAGTTCGCCATCAACATGTCAAACCAGCGTTTCTGGGAGCCAGAAATGCAGCAGTATATCAACGACTGCCTACAAGGCGAAGAAGGACCTCTTGGCAAGCGTTACAACATGCGTTGGGTTGCATCAATGGTGGCCGAAGTTCACCGTATCTTGGTGCGTGGCGGCATCTTTATGTACCCTTGGGATAACCGTGATCCAAGCAAAGCAGGCAAGCTTCGCTTAATGTACGAAGGCAATCCTATGTCTATGATTGTTGAACAAGCAGGTGGGCTTTCTACCACTGGTCGAGAAAACATCATGGATGTACAGCCACAAGGTATCCACGATCGTGTACCCGTTGTACTTGGCTCTAAGAAAGAAGTTGAAACCATGATGTCTTACTACAAAAAATAAGCCTTTGTAGCAAACACACTTAGGGAAGTGCTGATTAAATCACTTTTGACTGGAAAAGGGTAGCGGTGCGATACTATACTTTGCTCGCAGAAGGCTGTAGAAGCCGTTGGCGAAATAGGCGGAAAAGCAAGCCAACTGTTTGAGCGAAGCGAGTTTTGGCTTGCCCGCCTATGAGCCTTACGGATTCACAGACTGGAGCGCTCAAAGCACAGTGTCGTGCCGCTACTCTTATAGAATTTAATTAATCAGCACTTCCCTAGAACGCCCGCTTTTGCGGGTGTTTTGCATTTAAAATCCAACCTAAATTAACAAAATCTAAAGGAAAATAACCATGGGATACAATGCCGTACCTGCCG
>CAYOOU010000004.1:0-32615 GCA_964405635.1 uncultured Piscirickettsiaceae bacterium | reverse complement strand
GCAGTGAATCTACCACTAATGCACGCTTTTCAAGCGGCAGTAATACTGCTTCATCGATAAGTTTATCCGTATTCATATTTTTTACCACCTTAAAATATCCGAATGCTAAGTGTAACTGCCAATTCAAGTTTACACGACTGTTATGTGATTTTGCTAATACATAACCACAATAAGACTAGCAAAGACAAAAAATAGCTAGATTGGGAAGGATAAAGTTTCGAGATTAAAATCGGTGATTGATTTTTGCTTGTTTCATTATGGCGTTGGCAGTATGCCTAGATTTGCAAACATGATTTACGGTCACAGTTAATTTACCATTTGTCCAAATCTCATGAGACCCCTTCCCATGACGCAACAAGTACCAGCCATGCTTTTTGAGAATCATTTTAACTTGTTTTTCATAGCCCTCCATGAGTGAATTAGCTTATTTTTAGGTTAGGCATTTGCAAGTCGAGACCAATCGTATTTCGAGTCTTAACCTCTATCAAATCAGGTAAAGTCAAGGCTATTTCTTTAGCCAAATCTTCTAATGTTTCAGCCTCTATAACTAAGCCTGACACATCAGGGCTTGTGCCTATATATACCCCAGCATCATCATCATGAATGACCTTAACTCGTAGTTGCAAGGGAATACCAAACACCTTGTTAATCCATAATGAAGCAAACCATCCAAGAGGGTAGTGCATTGAAATATCTCTCCGTGTTGATTTGAGATATCATTTTACTCTAAAACCGCTTACCTTTCGCAAAGAACTGAGTTCTAAACCCGTCGTAACTCTAGTCGTAACGCTATAAAACCTGAGTATATTGCTGATGATAGCTCAGTACCTTTTTAAACACGACAGGGTCTTTAATCTGTGTCATCTCCCCTTCTCTGGGCAGGATTTTATCTTTTAAGCGGGATAACCAGAAGCGTAAAGCCGCTAACCTCAGTGCCGCTGGCCAAGCCTGTTTTTCGGCTTCATTGAGCGGTCGTTGTTGCTGATATGCTGCCACCATTTTTTGGATTTTTGTTTCATCAAAACTCAAATCTGGATTGCGACACCAGTCATTAACCATGACTGCTAAGTCGTAAAGCAGCGCCGCATTACAGGCGTAATAAAGGTCAATAATACCGCTCAACTCATCACCATCAAAGAGTGCATTGTCACAGAACAGGTCAGCATGAATCACCCCTTGTGGTAGAGCTTTCCAATCAATCTGCCGCTGAAAATCTAGCTCTTGAGCAATCTGCTGTGCATCACCTGGGTTTAGTTTGTCCTGCAACAATTCAAAAGTGGCCTGCATCCAATCTAAATCTCGATCATTGGCTCGATATTGCGCATAGTCCTGTCCCGCCAGATGAAACCGTGCCATCTGCTCTCCCATCACTGTACATTGAGCAACCGTCGGGTGCTCCACGCCCCTACCTCTAAGCCGTTGTACTAAGGCAGCAGGCTTGCCTTGAATCTCTTTGAGATAGCCATTGGAAAGCGTTTGAATAGGGTGAGCCGTGGGAATCTGGTGCTCTGCCATAAAGGCCATAATATTTAAAAAATAGGGCAGCTCTTCAAAGGTGTGATGCTCAAAAATGGTGAGCACAAACTGTCCGCCAGTGGTGTTCACAAAATAGTTGGTGTTTTCAATGCCGGCACTGATGCCCTCAAAACTTTCTAGGCTTCCCACCTGATAATCGGTTAAAAATTCTTCCAGTTCTGGGCGTTCAATCACGGTATAGACGGACATTTCATTCAATCTCGGTTAAAATAAAATGCTCCAGATTTTACCATATTGAGACACTCATGACACAAAACCCCACTACACTCTCCTTTAATCCAGATGCACCCTTAATTTTAGTTGATGGCTCATCCTACCTTTATCGAGCCTATCACGCCCTGCCTCCCTTAACCACCTCCAAAGGCCATCCCACAGGTGCCATGTATGGGGTGATTAATATGATTGGTAAGTTGCTGGAACAGTATCAGCCTGAACGAATTGGCGTGGTATTTGATGCCCGTGGCAAAAACTTCCGCCATGAACTCTATGCCGACTACAAAGCCAATCGCCCGCCCATGCCAGAAGATTTGGCGATGCAGATTGAGCCATTGCACGAGATTGTGGAAGCCTTGGGGCTCCCTCTATTGGTCATTCCAGGCATTGAAGCTGATGATGTGATTGGTACCCTGGCTTATCAAGCCACTGAGGCTAAACAGGATACGCTGATTTCCACCGGTGACAAGGATATGGCCCAACTGGTCAATGAGCATATCACCCTGATTAATACCATGAATGATACCTTAATGCTCCCTGAAACGGTGGTAGAAAAATTTGGGGTGCGACCAGAACAGATTGTGGATTATCTGGCACTTGTAGGAGACAGCTCTGATAATATTCCCGGCATTCCAAAGGTGGGGCCCAAAACCGCTGCCAAATGGCTACAAAAATATGACAATATCGACAATATCATTGCCCATGCGGATGAAATTAAAGGCAAAGTGGGCGAGTATTTGAGGGAAAACCTTGATCAACTGCGACTCTCTCGAGAGCTGGCTCGAATTCGTACCGATTGTGACCTGCCCGTCTCTGTCTATGAACTGAAGCGGCAAATGCCTAATTTTGAAAAACTGAAGTCACTATTTGAAACCTATGAGTTTAAAACTTGGCTAGGCATGAGTAAGACGGCTGACAGCGACTATGAAACCATTTTGAGTGAAGAACAGTTATCGCAATGGATTAAGACTTTAAAAACGGCAGAGTGTTTTGCCATTGATACTGAAACCACCTCCTTAGATGAGATGCAGGCAGAAATTGTCGGCATTAGCTTTGCTGTAGCCACCGAGACAGGCAATCAAGCCGCCTACCTCCCTTTGCAACACGACTATGAAGGGGCACCTCAGCAGCTGCCTTTTCGTGAGACTTTGGAAAAACTGCGACCGCTTTTGGAAGACCCCAAGCAGGTGAAGGTGGGACAAAACCTCAAATACGATTGGCATATTTTTCAAAACCACGGTATTAACCTTCAAGGCATGGACTATGACACCATGCTGGAATCCTACTGCCTCAATAGCACCGCTACACGGCACAATATGGATGATTTAGCCAAAACCTACCTTAACCACACCACTACTCACTTTGAAGCCATTGCGGGTAAAGGCAAAAAACAGAAAACCTTTAATCAAATTGAGATAGAAGCCGCCACGCCTTATGCGGCTGAAGATGCAGACATCACCCTACAACTGCACCAAACTCTCTATCCCAAGCTGCAAAATGAGCCAAAGTTGCTCAAAGTGTTTGAAAAAATAGAAATGCCATTGATGCCTGTATTGGCAAAAATGGAACGCAATGGGGTATTGCTAGACTGTGATCTATTGGCCAAACAGAGCCAAGAGCTGGCAGCAAAAATGCAAGAACTGGAACAGAAGGCACATCTAATCGCTGGCACTCCCTTTAATCTCAACTCTTCCAAACAACTGCAAGAGGTGCTGTTTGAGCGACTGGGGCTACCGGTGATTAAAAAAACCCCAAAAGGCCAGCCCTCCACCGCTGAACCGGTACTTACAGAACTGGCAGAACAAGGGTATGAACTGCCACAAATTATTTTAGAGTACCGCAGCTTGGCCAAACTCAAATCCACCTACACCGACGCCCTACCTAAACAGGTCAATGCCAAAACTGGTCGCGTACATACCCACTATCAACAAGCAGTTGCCTCCACCGGACGGCTCTCCTCTACCGATCCCAACTTGCAAAATATTCCCGTGCGAACCGAAGAGGGGCGCCGCATTCGCCAAGCTTTTATTGCGCCCGCACAACACTGTCTCATTGCCGCTGACTACTCCCAGATAGAGTTACGAATTATGGCGCACCTTTCAGGCGATGAAGGACTCATTCAGGCTTTTACCGCAGGCAAAGACATTCACAAAGCCACCGCGGCAGAGATTTTTGACGTAGCTCTAGAAGCCGTTACCCCTGAAATGCGCCGCAGTGCCAAAGCGGTTAACTTTGGACTCATCTATGGTATGTCCGCTTTTGGTTTAGCCAAACAGCTCAATGTCTCTCGTAAAGAAGCACAAACCTATATCGACCTCTACTTTTCTCGCTATCCAAAAGTGCTGGAATATATGGAAACCACGAAAGAGAACGCCCGCCAACAGGGCTATGTGGAAACCCTAATGGGACGGCGACTCTATCTGCCAGACATTCATGCAAGAAACGGCCAACTCAGAGCCTATGCTGAACGCACCGCCATTAATGCACCCATGCAAGGCACCGCAGCAGATATTATTAAAACTGCCATGATTCAGATGCAAAACTGGATTGAAGCCCATGACTTTGATATCAAAATGCTCATGCAAGTGCATGACGAACTGGTATTTGAAGTGGCAGAAACGGCTATCGACCAAGTTCAACCTCATATTAAACAGATTATGGAAAGTGCTTTGGCGCTGAAGGTGCCTTTGGTCGTAGATATTGGCATAGGAAAAAACTGGGATGAGGCGCATTAAAATAATCTTAAATCACAATCCTGTATCTAGTATAAAAGCCAAAACTGTGGTAAAATAGAAGCTAAATGGCTGGTATTTAAGATTGAATAAAGGTATGATTGGGATTATATACGGTAAGTATAAATATAGAATTGATAGGGGGATAAAATGACAGTGGTTAATAAAACATCTCTTTTTAGCCGACCTTGGCTAATACCCATAAAATTTATTGGGGGACTTATAATAGGTTTATCACTTTTCGTAACAAATACCTCCCAAGCCAATTCAACCGCCTACATTGCCTCTAACCAAGCCAAACTCTTAGCACAACCCAAGTTCACTGCCCCCACCCAAGCCATTCTTACCAAAGGTACCCCCATTACGGTTATCCACACCAAAGGCCCATGGGCTCAGGTAAAAGCCAAAATCCCAGCCGGAGAGAAACAAGGTTGGATTTCAAAATTTATTATAAGCAAAACTCCACCAATAGATCGGGTTACCGTTTTACCCGGAAATAAAGAGATCAAACTTAAAGATATTCGCCGCCGAACCTCTGCTATTACCACCGCTGCAGCCGCACGAGGGTTGGCTGATGTTTCCCGTGGAACCAAACAAGATCGCTATGTTTCCAACCCCAAAGCGGTAGAGTATATGGAATCTATTAAAATCTCACCCAGAGAACTCAACCGCTTTGCTCAACCAATAGAGCAACAGAGCAAAGGAGGGGAATCCTAATGCGATTAAAAAAACTCACTTTAATCCTGTCAGCGACTCTACTGCTCAGCCCTATAACTCAGGCTAATGAGCCTATTGCTAAACAGTATCATCAAAGAATTGTAGCAAAGGTTGCAGAGCCAACCTATAGCAAAGAGGATATAGAAACCGAAATTACCTTTGGCCGGGAATTGGCCTCTAAAATTCTTGGCAAGTATCCCCCTTTAAAAAACAAAAAAATCAATGAATACGTCAATAAAGTAGGACAACTACTGACTCAACACGGCAATCGTCCTGAATTAACTTATCACTTTCTTGTTTTAGACACCCCCATTATTAATGCCTTCTCCACCCCAGGTGGTTATATTTTTATCACCAAAGGCGCTCTGAAGCATGTACAAGACGAAGCAGAACTGGCTGCCATTCTTGCCCATGAAATTGCCCATATTGAGTTGCGACACTATATCAAAAAAATTGGTCTCAGAAGTCAAAAAGGTGATGGAGAAAAGAGTTTAATGACCCTTATCTCTGGAGGAGGTTCTGCTGCTTTATCCGCCTTTAACCAAGCCATTGATGAAACTATGGATATCCTATTTAAAAATGGGTTGAACTCTAAAAAAGATGAGTTTGAAGCCGATCAATATGCGACTTGGCTATTAGCTAATACGGGCTATGATCCAACTGCTTTAAAACGATACTTTAAGCAAATTGAAAATGTTAAAACCTCAAATACCAAAATTCTTACCCATACCCACCCGTCGCTTAAAGATCGCATTTCAGAACTTAAAACCTTAATTCAAAAAAACCAACTCGATCAGAATAAACTTGCCAAATTAGAGGGCCGTTTCCATGAAAATGTTCAATAACTCCCACCAAATGCTCAAATACTCACTTCTTGCCCTTAGCATTGCAGCAACCAACTCCGCACAAGCAGACCCTTACCACTACCGCAATATTATTGTGGGTGATCGCTCTGCAGGCTTGGCAGGGGCTTATACCGCCATTGCAGACGATGCCTCTGGTCTTTATTACAACCCTGCAGGTGTTGTTTACGCCTCACAGCCTAAAATTTCAGGATCGGTCAACGCCTATGACTTTAAAACGACTCAATACAGCGACATCAATAGCAGTGGGCACACTTGGACACGCACCTCAAAAGGCATGGTCGCTAACTACTTCGGCATGGTACAACCACTGGACAATAAAACCTCAGTAGGATTCTCAATCGCCATTCCCAACTATGAACTAGAAGATCAAAGTGATGCTTTTCATAATTTTGAAGGCAGCTCAAGTACTTTTCTTACTCAAGGACAAGGAGGCACAAATTATTCAGTTTCCAAAGTCAACGACCAACTAATTGACTATAACAATGAAGACAACACAACTCTGGCAGGGGTTTCCTACTCTAAAATCCTCAGTGATACCCTCTCTGTAGGGGTAACCCTCTATGCCTATATGCGAAAACAAGAACTGACCAACTGGCAATATGTTAAAGCTACACTTACAGCAGACAACAACTCAAATACCAAAATTTATCAAGATTCACTTTATCAAAAAATCCAAACTGAAGAGTTTGGGTTACAACCTCGATTAGGTCTTATGTGGTCCCCTGTCCCCAAGTGGTCTTTGGGACTTATGATGCAAAAAACCGCCATTCTTAGCCAAAAACCAGAGTCTCGAACTCAATATACACAGCATTTGTGTGATAACCGTGGTCAAAGCTGTAACTTGCTTAATGTCAGTAGCTCCACTATTCAAAATAATAGCATTACGCCGATCCCTAGTTTAAAGACCACCAAAGATAATGACTTACCTTTTGAAACAAACTTAGGGATTGCCTATTTTAAAAATGATGAGACCCTCTACTCATTTGACTTTAGTTATGCGGCAGCCACCAATATTTATCAAGCGACTTGGAATGCTGCGGCAGGTGTAGAGCACTTTTTAAATGCCACTTGGGCACTAAGAGGTGGCGTTTATACCAATAATGCCAATACCTCATCCACTAAAAAACAGGGCATGGCAGATCATGTTGATATCATTGGGGGTGCCTTTTCCGTTTCTCGCTACACCAAAAGCTCTAATATCACCTTGGGCATTAATTTATATGCAGGCTCAGGCTATGGTGATTTAAATGACAACACACCCAAAGTACAAAAAATTGATATTACTGGGGCAAACCTCTTTATCTCTACCTCAGCCTCTTTTTAGGAGCAAAAAATGAAAGCCTTTAACAAAACCTCCATCGCTTTAGCACTTACCACCACAGCCTTTATCTCAGGGTGTAGCACTTCTCAACCTAAACCCATCTCCACAGAAGTAGTGCCGATCACTCAACCTAAAGACAATCTACTTGACTGCCAATCCCTAGCCGATCAAATGAACCAAATAGAAAAATCGGTTTCTCAAATGGTAGAAATCAAACAGCAGCGGCAAAATAAAACCTTTACCTTTGCCACCATTATGGATATCACTTTAAATATTCTCTCTATGGGTCGAGCGGGGGCCTCAGGCCATATTGATAGAGCCACCCTAGAAGGGTTTAATCAGAAAGAACAACTCAGAATATTAAGCCTAGCGCAAAGACATGACTACTTATTGGCACTCTCCAGAAAAAAGTCCTGCCAATTCACACCAAAGATTGAGGAACTTCTTAACCGAGAAACAGAAAAATCACAATCATTTAGAAAACGTGTTCAATAAATACACTTAAAAGCACCGTTTTTTTGAGGAGAAACTGATGAAACTGAAACTTAAAACCCTTGCTGCACTCATTGCAATAGGCATAACTGCTCAATCACAAGCCGCTTCCAATATCTATCCTGTAGGCTCCAACCTAGGATATGGAGACGCCAGTAATAAAAACACCATTTTCCAAATCTCCGCTAACCCAGCTTGGGTCAGCTCCAATTTACAAAATACCAATGATTATGGGGTAGGCATTACATTTGGTGGCACCATTCAACAGAAAGGGGCCGACAAGGTCATTAATGACTACAAAAACAATGTTGATCCCATCTTACAAAAAATGAATAACAATAGTAGCGGAACAGGTCAAGCCCTCACCTTGGCAGAAGACATTAAACAGGTTGTAAACAACCTAGTGCTCTCAACTCGAGACAACTTTCATATTCAAGCTACAGGCGCCTTTTCTTTGCCACTCCAAATTTCCCATAATTCTTTTGGGGGAATTGGCTTAGAAATTTCAGGCCTTGCACAAGGTAGAGAACAACTTTTAAGTAGCAACCGACCTATTGATATAGACACCAACTACCTTTTAACCAACCTAGGTGCAACAACACAAGATATTGTTGATAATGGCTTGATTATTCAATCGGCCTTCTATATCAAAACCGCACTCTATAATGAAGCCGCGCTCACCTATGGCAATCTTCTTTATGAAAATGAACTGGGCGTCCTCTCAATTGGTCTAAGAGCCAAGCTTATGCAAGCCAAACTACGCAAAAGCATTATTGACCTAGGTAAACTTCTTAAAAGCGGTAATAGTGCAGGCCAACAAGCCTTTGACGACATCCGTAATACACTGGGTGGTGGCAATTTTGAATCTGCTGTAGGGGTTGATATAGGTGCTTCTTGGATCAATCCTCACTGGCAAGTTGGATTACAAGTACAAAACTTAAACACGCCCACACTCAATTATAATGTGCTAGGGGTCGGTACAAGCGATCAAGCCTATATCGAACAATTCTACGCCTCACAAATTAGCCTACAAGAAAAGGTTAAACTTAAACCACAAACCAAAATAGAGGGTGCCATTTACACCGAAAACAAACATTGGGTTTTAGCCGCATCCTACGACTTTAATGAAAGTGTTGATCTACTGAACAACCCCTATCAATGGGCAACCATTAGTGCCTCCTACTCTTCATCTGCTTCAGGAGATAGCTGGTGGTATGCACTCATTCCAGATGTAAGAATTGGCTATCGAGCAAATATGACAGGGGACAATCAACGCTTTATCACGCCGGGGCTCTCATGGGGACCCCTTAACCTAGATATTGCGTTCCAAAGCTTTAATTTCAACTTTGGCCCTGATAATATTCCCGAAGGCTTTGCTTTCAACCTTGGGCTTGAGTTGCAATTCTAAAATGAGGAACAGAAACATGACACACACTCAAATGAAACCATTTCAAAAAACACTCCTAGCTACTTCCATTACTATTGCCACCTTAACACTCGCTGCCTGCGGCGGTGGCGGGGGAGACAAAGCTTCCGCTCCACATGTTCAAATGTCGGGATCAGTTGTCGATGACTATATCGCCTTCTCTAAAGTCTATGTAGATGTGAATAAAAATGGGAAATTTGACCCTAGTTTTGAGCCTTATGCCTATACGGATGGTTCTGGTTACTTTTCAAAAAGTAAGGATGGAGCAGATTATTGTGCTGACCCAAAAAGTATTAACTACAAGTTTTGTCTTAATGTTGATGAAAATATGGTTAAAGACACCATTATTCGTGTAGAGGGCGGACGAGACTTGCTAACAGCTTTGCAATATAATGCCTCTATGACACTACAAACAAATGGTAAAACTTCTGGTTTAACCATTAGCGCGCTCTCCAGTCTTAACCAAGTTCAACAACAACTCAAAACTATGACTCTTTCTAGTAGCTTTTCTAGTAGCTTGAAAGCCAAAACTACTGGAAAAGATCTACAAAATTTCTTAGAAAGTTTTTTAGCTTCATCAACTAAACTACCTACATCTTTAACCTCAACTTCTACACACATAAACACTACTGATTCTCTCTATGTTACAAGAGGAGTGTCTAACACTAATACCGATCCAAATATTCTTAACCCTTTTGATTATGACAAGACATTTAGTTTAGCTATTAATATTCATAAGGTAGCAGAAACCATCGCGGCATACTTTGAAAAAAACAACTTAAAATTCAAACCCAATAACTACCTAAAAAGAACGGCTGGGAGCAAACTAACGCAAAAAGACATTGTTCCTTTTGTTTATATGGCACTGTTTCTCAACTTGAACTTTTCCAGTGGCAATACCAATACCGCACTCAACTTCAATGCAAATAGTATTTTGAATGACACTAAAACCTTACTCGGTATTGTTTCATCTGAAGCCAGCACAGTTAATATTGATTCCATTAAGAGTACTATTACTAGCTTATACAACTACTTAGATGGTCTGAATGTTGACTCTACTGATCCAAGAAAAACCCTTGCAAAAGCTGAAATGATGACCCAATCTTTAAAGAAAAAAATTACAGATACAGATAATGTCAGCAGTATTACAGCCTCTGATGTAACAGCCATAAAAAACCTAATCAGTACCTCTACTGTTCAAAACTATCAAAATATTGATTTTGAAACTGCTATTCAACAAGCAGCTCAAGGAAATACTATTTCAGCTACAGGCCGAACTTTTAAGCCCATTCTTGATAAAGTATTAAACAATCATTACCTTTTCTTAGGTTCTTCTCAATCTGGTGATGAGGATAAATTCAAAGTATACTTTAAAGAGGATAGCCAGCCAACAGCTAAACAACGCTTCGGTACCATCACTGTCTGTCAACAAACAACAAATAATGATGGTTCTACAAAAAACAACCTTTTCAAAGGTTCTTGGTCTTGGAGCACTAATAAAACATATGCAATATTAGCTCAATATTTAGGAGTGTCTGTAACCATTAAAAACCTAGACCCTACTATTAATACTACTGATTGCGTATATAGCACTGGATCTTGTGTAGCCATTACCTACCCTGATATAAGCAGCAACAATAACATCTTAAAAACACAATATTCATCTGACTCTACCAATTGGAATGACTCAAACAATATTATAAATTCTGCCCTTATTAAGCCTCTCGGTAATAGTGATATTCCTACTGAACCCAGTCAATGTAAATTTTAATAATCACTTCCAAACCTTTAAGACCTCCCTTACCTTTAAGTGGGGGTCTTTTTTTATCTGGACGCCTTTAAATCCTCTATAATCTGCCCCATGCAGACCACTCCTCTTTCAATACTTCAATCCATTTTTGGCTATGACAGCTTTCGCCCGCATCAGGCAGAGATTATTGATGATCTTGTTTCTGGCAAAGACTGTTTTGTTTTAATGCCCACGGGTGGGGGCAAGTCGCTTTGTTATCAGATTCCTGCCTTGATTCGCCCTGGTGTCGCCATCGTCGTGTCACCCTTGATTGCCTTAATGGAAGATCAAGTTTCGGCTTTAAGAAACTTGGGGGTTAAAGCGGCCTTTTTAAACTCTAGCTTGGCGCCTCCTGAAGCGGAAGCCGTTTTAAATCAACTACATAGTCATCAATTGGATCTACTTTATGTGGCGCCAGAGCGGTTAATGGCGCCTGGATTTATTCAACAACTACAGTCTTTACCGCTCTCCCTCTTTGCCATTGATGAGGCGCACTGCGTCTCTCAATGGGGGCACCAGTTCCGGCCGGAGTATCGGCAGATTGGGCAGTTACGAGCCCTTTTTCCTCAAGTGCCCTTTATTGCATTAACAGCCACAGCTGACCAAACCACGCAACAAGATATAGTGGCTCAGTTACAGCTGCAGAATCCACAAATTCATATTGGCAGCTTTGACCGCCCCAATATTTTTTATCGGGTGCAAGAGAAGCAAAAACCAATGCAACAGCTACTGACCTTTTTGCAAAACCATTCCGATGAGAGCGGCATTATCTATGCCCTAAGTCGCAAACGGGTGGAGCAGGTGACCGAAGCCTTGCAGGAAAAAGGCATCAATGCCCAAGCCTACCATGCCGGCTTGTCAGCGGAGGTGCGTCAGAAAGTGCATCAACAGTTTATTCGAGATGAAATTGAAGTGGTTGTCGCCACAGTGGCCTTTGGTATGGGCATAGATAAACCCAATGTGCGGTTTGTGGTGCACTATGATCTGCCTAAAAATATTGAAGGCTACTATCAAGAAACCGGGCGAGCTGGACGAGATGGTCTGCCCTCTGAAGCCCTATTGCTTTTTAGTTTGCAAGATATGGTCACCGCCAAATTTTTTATTGAGCAAATTGAAAATGAAGACAAAAAACGGCTGGAAAATTATAAATTACGAAGCATGATTCAGTTTGCCGAAGCCCAAACTTGTCGCCGCAATGTTCTGCTTAACTATTTTGGTCAGCCTACCCAAACCCCCTGCGGTCACTGTGATATCTGTCTCAACCCACCCAAACTGTTTGATGGCAAAATTGCCGCTCAAAAAGCTCTCTCCTGCGTCTACCGCCTGAATCAGAGCTTTGGCGTGCAGTATGTGATTGAAGTGCTGAGGGGACTAAATAATGAACGGATTCGGCAAAACAACCACCAAACCCTCTCTACCTATGGCATTGGCAAAGAGTACTCAACCCACGAATGGCAGAGCATTTTTCGCCAACTCATCCATCTGGGTTACCTCTATCCAGACCCTGCTCACTACCATGTGCTTCGCCTGACGCCCGCAGCAAAACCCTTGCTTAAAGGAGAAATTGAACTCCAACTGGCACTGCCACAAAAAGAGAAAAGCAAAAAGGCCAGCCGCAGCCAGCAGAAAGCGATGCTCACCGAGCAAGAAACCGAAATTTTTGAAGCGCTACGCCAAGTGCGGCGAGAAATTGCCGAAGCAGAGGATATCCCTGCTTATCAGGTCTTTGGCGATGCCGCTTTAATTGAAATAGCCCAAAAACTACCACAAACAGATGGGGAGTTTTTAGCCATTAACGGTGTGGGTGAAGTAAAACTGGCAAAATTTGGCTTTGAATTTTTGCACTGTTTGCGGCAATTTAAAAAGGATTCTACTGAGTAATCACTCGATAAATCGTGGATGCTGAAAGAGGATAGCGGCGTGAAACTTTAAGCTTTCTCTTTTACAGGTCGTTCATAGGCCATCCATTCATCCAGCTTATGCCAAACCTGATCCAGCCCTGTGCGCTTTAAAGAAGAAAACAGCTGAGCAGTAGCATGAGGATACTGTTCTTTGAGTTGTTTTTTGAGTTTTAATAGGGTTGAATTGGCGGGGCCTTTTTTTAGCTTGTCCGCTTTGGTGAGCAGAATGTGCACCGGCAGCTCCAAGTCTAAAGTCCAGTCCAACATCACCTGGTCAATCTCTGTCATGGGGTGACGCACATCCATCAGCAGAATCAACCCCTTTAAAGATTGTCGCTTCTCAATATACTCTGCCAGCCCCGCTTCCCAAGCGCGCTTCATTTTTAGATTCACCTTAGCAAAGCCATAACCAGGAAGATCCACCAGCTTGCGCTCAGCCGCTTCGTCCAAGGCAAAAAAGTTAATCATTTGTGTCCGCCCAGGGGTTTTACTGGTGCGCGCCAAAGCTTTTTGTGAAGTAATCACATTCAAAGCACTGGATTTACCTGCATTAGAGCGACCCGCAAAAGCCACTTCATAACCTTCATCTAGTGGACAGTGGGAAAGATTAGGTGCAGATTTTAGATAATAAGCTTGTTGGTAAAGGGGGTGTTGCATGATTTTCGACTCTTAAGACTTTATCAATATTAGAACAGCGTATATACTCTATAATCCTTTATTCAATTAATCAAAGCGTTCATCAAAAAATGCCTCAAAATTCTGAAAATTTTGCCAAAATCCCCAGTCCTGCCCCGAAACCGCGTCTGTGGATAGCGTTTTTGGGTTCTATGAACTTAGCAGTTACCCTGCTGATTATGCTGGCCATCGCTTCGGTAATTGGTACCGTTTTGAAGCAAGACCAATCGATTCAAGATTATATTATTAAATTTGGCCCCTTTTGGTCTGAGGTATTTAACACGCTTGGACTGTTTCATGTGTATGGCGCTGCTTGGTTCATTCTAGTCCTACTGTTTTTATTGGTCTCCACCGCCGTCTGTGTCACTCGCAACACACCAGGCTTTCTTAAGGAGATGAAGCAGTACAATGAAAACCTCTCTTTGAATGCCCTAAAACATCAACCCATTACTGCCGAATTCGACCTCCCTGCTTCACAACAGCAAGCCGCACAAACCGTTGGCGAAACCCTTCACGCCTATGGGTATAAATTTAAACAGAAAACCCACACTGATGGCACTTTGGTTTTTGCTGGGCTAAAAGGGCAGTGGAACCGCCTTGGTTATATTTTGACCCATATCTCCATCATTATTATCTGTATCGGTGCCTTATTTGACAGTAATTTACTTTTAAAATACCGAGAACTCACTGGTCATCTTGCCCCTGAAACTCGCCCTGTCCCCCTTAGTCAAATTCCAAAAAAATCTTGGGTGGGGGAAGACAACTTCTCTTTTCGTGGTTCGATTAATATCCCTGAAGGACAATCCGCTGATGTACTATTTTTGCCCTATGATCAAGGGTTTTTGGTTCAACAGTTGCCGTTTAGGGTTAAGGTCAAAGATTTCCGCATTGAATTTTATGATACCGGTATGCCCAAATCCTTTGAGAGTGATATTATTCTCACCGCACCTGAACTAGAGAAACCAATTGAAACGACTATCTCCGTCAATCACCCCCTAATTTACAAAAACTATGCCATCTACCAATCCTCCTTTGGTGATGGCGGCTCTAAGCTTAAAATTAAAGTCTATCCCCTGCTCTCACCTAAAGTGAACCCTATTGAGTTAGATACTGCCGTGGATAGGGCAGAACCGCTTAAAACCCCTGCAGGCACTTTTAAAGCCGAATTTAATGACTTTAAGCTCTTTAATATCGTGCCAGCTTCAGAGGAAGAGAAAGCCAAAACCGGTAAAAAAATGCACAATAATGGCCCCACCATTATCTTTAAAGTGCGCAATGAACAAGGTCAGGCTTGGGAGTATGAGAACTATATGCAACCCACTAAGCAGGAGGGGCGTTGGTTCTTTATGACCGGCGTTCGCAATACCCCCTCTGAGCCTTTCCGCTACCTCTTTATCCCAGCTGATGAGCATAAAACCAAAAAGCGGTTTTTTGAATTTTTGGCACTGTTGAATAACCCTGTTGAAGTGCAGCAAATTCTGCAACAGGCTTTCCCCAAAACCGACAATATCTCAGATAAAAACTACAAATTGCAAATTAAGCTGATGCAACAGCTGGTGACCCTCTTCCGTCAAAAAGGCTTTGAAGGCATTACCGATTTTGTACAGAAAAATGTGCCAAAAGATCAGCAGAAAAAAGTTGCCGATTTCTATTTTGGCCAGACCAGCTTGGCCTTGCAAACCCTCTATTTTGAATTCCTAAAACAGAAAGGAAAGGTAAAACCTGACCAAGAAGATATTAGCGACTTTGATAAAAAATGGTTTGAAGATGCGCTAGCAGCCATTAATAATCTAAACCGCTATGGCCCGCCGATGTATTTTGAACTGGAAAGCTTTAAACAGATTCAGTCAACGGGTCTACAAATAACCAAGTCTCCAGGGAAAAATGTGGTGTATTTTGGCAGTGCCCTATTGGTGTTAGGCGTGTTCTTCCTATTCTATGTTCGCCTGCGCCGCATCTGGGTAGCGCTTACCCCCGTGTCTGAAAATAAAACCCATCTACTGATGGCAGCACGAGATAATAAAAAACTACCTGAAACCGAAACCGAGTTTTCTCTGTTGGCAGAGCAAATTAAAACCCAATTTAAAAAATAATAGAGTTCTTTGTATGAGTGAGGCACGAGCTAAAAATGAGATAAAATTTGTCTAATCAAGGCGGGTAAAGCAGGCAATAGCACCGCCATTGCCAAGTTTTCCAACGCAGAATAGGCGAATTTTAGCCATTTTTACCGTGGATTCATCTCATGCAAAAGACTCTAAATATTCATCACGAGGCTAAATTATGAATAGTGTTGCATATGACCCAACTCTGGATAAAAACCGGCAAAAACCAAAGCTGGATTTTAAATCCCCCCGTAATCTAATCTGGATTGCTTTAGTTATCTTAGCCGCTTTTCTGGCTTGGCAAAGCTACGGCAGTCTAATGGATGATTTTGAAAAAGGGATTTTGACTGGCACTTCCATTGGCCTAGTTGTATTAGGCATACTCTGGCCTCGTATTCAAACTCTTACCCTCGCTGTGGCGGGTATGACTTGGATCGCATTTTGGTCCTATCAAATTCATGGTAATGCCATCAAAGCACAAGAAACCGCCTTCTTTCTAAAGTTCTTGGTTTCCAGCCAATCTGCTACCATGTGGATGAATGTGCTGTTTATTTTAGCCACTGTCAGCTACTTTTTTGCCCTATTCAAACAGTCTGAATTTGTTGGCAAAGTTTCTACCTTCCTGGCTTGGAGTGCAGTTGCTTTTGGTCTAACCGGTATGATGGTTCGTTGGCGGGAATCCTATCTGATTAACCCGGATTATGGTCATATCCCTATCAGCTCACTGTATGAAGTTTTTATTCTATTTGTGATTCTAACCACCCTTATTTATCTCTACTACGAGCAAAAGATGAAAACCAAAGCCCTCGGTGGTTTTGTCATGCTCGTTGTCAGTGCCGCGGTGGGCTTTATTCTCTGGTACACCTTTGATCGTCACGCCAATGTGATTCAACCCCTTGTCCCAGCGCTTAAAAGCTACTGGATGAAAATTCATGTGCCTGCTAACTTTATTGGCTATGGTTCTTTCTCTCTGGCGGCAATGGTGGGGTTAGCCTATCTTGTGACTGATAAGCTGGCAGAAAAAAATCCCAATAGCACCTTTGTTAAAGCTATGCCTAGCTTAGAAAAGATGGATGACCTTATGTATAAAGCCATCTCTCTCGGTTTTGCTTTCTTTACCATCGCCACCATTCTCGGCGCCATGTGGGCAGCAGAAGCTTGGGGCGGCTACTGGAGCTGGGACCCTAAAGAGACTTGGGCGCTGATCGTTTGGCTTAACTATGCCGCTTGGTTACATGTTCGCATGACCAAAGATTGGCGTGGTCGTCCACTGGCCTGGTGGGCGCTCGTAGGCTTGCTTGTAACCACCTTCGCCTTCCTTGGCGTGAATATGTTCCTCTCAGGCCTGCACAGCTACGGCACCTTATAAGGAGTTTAACTATGTTAAGACGCACACTGATTCAACTATTGATTGCCTCAACATTGGCTTTAGGCAGCACTGCCAGTCTAGCGGAAGATGACTTTGGCATTGTAGAAGGGGTGCACTATAAACCTGTGCCCAAACCGCACCAATCTCACCAAAAGACCGTCACAGAAATCTTCTACTATGGCTGCCCGCATTGCTATCACCTAGAGCCTTCACTGAAGGCTTGGCTAAAAACCAAACCAGCCAATATCAAATTTAATCGAGTCCCTGCGGTACTTAACAACCCCAACTGGATTTTTATGGCTCGTGTCTTTTACACTGCCAAAGAGCTCGGGATTTTAGATAAATTCCATAATACCTATTTTGATGCCATTCAAAAAGAACACAAACGCATTTTTGACCTCAATGCACTGGCAAAATTTGTTGAGCCCATGGGCATTAAAAAAGAAGACTATATCGCTATGTTTAAAAGCTTTAAGGTCGATCAAGATGTGCAAAAAGCCCGCCGATTGACCGATGATTATGGCGTAGATGGTGTACCCGCCATTGTGGTCAATGGTCAGTACCGAACCGATGTTCCTATGGCAACCAGTAAAAAGAAACTGTGGCAAGTGGTAAACTATCTCTTAAACAAATAAGCGCTTCAAAAGGCAGGACTTTTGGTTTTTTGAAAAACTTTATTGAATAATTTATAAGTGATATTTAAATGAAAAATGCTTCCACCCTAAAATCTGCTCAACGTTTTGTTCAATGCCTTGAAAACGAAGGCGTGGAAGTCATTTTTGGCATTCCAGGAGAAGAGAATTTAGACCTTATGGATGCCCTGCTGGACTCTAAAATCCAGTTTATTACTACCCGCCATGAGCAAGGGGCTGCTTTTATGGCCGATGTTTATGGCCGTCTTACGGGTAAAGCAGGCGTCTGCATGTCCACCTTAGGGCCTGGTGCCACCAACTTGGTAACCGGTGTGGCCGATGCCAATATGGACCGCTCCCCAATTGTCGCTATTGCTGGGCAGGCAGCCACCACTCGGTTGCATAAGGAGTCTCACCAAGTATTAGATTTGGTGACCATGTTTAAACCCATCTCCAAATATGCAACCCAAATTTTAGAACCCGAAACAGTGGCTGAAGTGGTGCGCAAAGCCTTTAAGGTCGCTCAAACCGAAAAGCCAGGCGCTAGCTTTATAGACTATCCAGAAAATATTGCCGAAGCCCTTCTGCCAATCGACAAATACCTTCCTTTGCCAGTGGTACAACCTCGCCTCACCTTGGCAGATCTGCAACTGCTAGAAAAAGCAGCTCAACTCATTGAGGCTGCCAAACGCCCACTCGTGCTGGTCGGTAACGGTGTCATCAGAGCTAAGGCTCACCATGCGGTGCAAGACTTTGTCACCCACGCCAATCTGCCTGTGGTCAATACTTTTATGGCTAAAGGGGTATTGCCCTATTTTAAATCTCACCTTGCAATGGGTACGGCTGGTTTGCAGAAGGGAGATTATGAAAATGGTGGTTTTAAAGATGCCGATGTAATTCTCTGCATCGGTTTTGATATGGTGGAGTATCACCCCTATCTATGGAATCCAAATCATGAGCACACCATTATTCATATTGACACCACTTCTGCTGAAGTGGATGAAAGCTATATTCCCAAAGTAGAGCTGATTGGCGATATAGGTCGTAATCTCAGTGCCTTGCAATCTTTGTTGAAAAAGCAGCCTTCTAAACCGATTCATTTTCCTCTTAGAGCTTCCATGGTGGCGGAGATGGAGCGGTGTAAGGACAGCGATGCTTGGCCGATGAAGCCGCAAAAAATTATCTGGGACTTACGTACAGCAATGAAAAAGGATGATATTGCCATCTGCGATGTCGGGGCTCATAAAATGTGGATGGCTCGACTGTTCCGTGCCGATGAGCCCAATACCTGCATTATCTCCAACGGCTTTGCCAGCATGGGCATTGCTGTGCCAGGCGCTGTCGCTGTAAAACTGGCCTATCCCAATAAAGCGGTGGTAGCTGTCACCGGCGATGCAGGTTTTCTGATGAATGCCCAAGAGATTGAGACCGCTCTGCGCTACAACACCCCCATTGTGATTCTGATCTGGAATGATAGCGAATATGGACTGATCAAATGGAAACAACAACGCCGTTTTGGTCGATCTTCTCACATTCATTTTAATAATCCAAATTTTGTCACCTTTGCTGAAAGTTTTGGTGCCAAAGGGGTAAGAATTGAGAAAGCTGATCAGCTCCTGCCCGCACTTAAAGAAGCAATACAGGCCAATACCGTCACCATAATCGACTGCCCTGTCGACTACTCTGAAAATGATCGTCTTACAGAATTGTTAGGGAGTGTTCTTTCAGAAGTTGAAGATTAAGACAATATTAAAAGCCGTTAATTCTATTTACAAATCTACCCAAAGAGGTAAAAAATAAGTTATTATTTAAAAAAATTCATTTGTAACACATGAAAATGTCTGTTACATGAAGAAGAGGATCTCAACTTCTAATGCCTTTGGATCTCAGTCAGTCTCAATTATTAGTTATCATTGCCTCTATAGTAATAACAGGGTTCATGGGTTGGATGTTGGGACAAAAACAGCAAAAAAAGCGACTAAAACAACTTCTTGATACGCTCAAGAATACCCAGTTTACCCGCCAAATACTTCCTTTAAATGATGATCAGAATGATGAAATTGGTCAACTGAATCAACAGTTGGTTCAGATCCAGTCTCATGTGCAGAATGAAATCGCCATTCTAAAAAATCAAACTAAAGAGCTCACCGAACTGGTACAAATTGATCCCATTACTCATCTTAAAAATCGCTCACAACTCTCTGAAATACTTAAACAGGTGATTAACCGTACCAACCGTGGTCGCTATTGTTCGGCCCTACTGTTTATTGATATCAATCGATTTAAAGAGATTAATGATAGCTTCGGTTACGAGATAGGAGACAAACTATTAGAATTGATAGCACAGCGCTTACAAAGAAAAATTCGTAAAACCGATTTTCTGTTCCGCTTTGAGGGCGATGATTTTGTTATTATTTACGATCATATTGGGGACTTTGTTTATCAAGCTCAAGACCAAGTAGAAAAGCTATCACAATATCTAGTTAATGAGCTTTCTAAACCTTATCACTTAAATCATCGTGAATACCATCTAAAATTTGCCATAGGTGCTGAAATTATCACCACCCAAGAAGAGAGCGAGTTTAGCAATATTATGCAACATGCTGAAGTTGCCCTCAGTTACCTAAAACAAAAAGCTTCTGATAATAGCCAAGTGGTGATTTTTCAGCCTTCCATGCTTGAAGAGGTGCACTACTATCAACTACTTGAGGAGGCATTGAAACATGCCTTAGAAAAGGATGAGATCTATTGGTTGGTACAACCCCAAATCAATATGCAAACCCATGAAATTGTGGGGGGTGAGGTTCTCATGCGATGGCAGCATAATGGCAAAATCATCTCCCCAGTTGAGTTTATCCCACTGGCAGAAAACACTGGTTTAATTGTGCCCATGACCTACTGGATGATTAAATCGGTTTTTATCTATCTAATAAAACATCAAAATCAGCTTAAAAATAAAGTATTTGCCATTAATCTCAGCCCTGTCTTATTTAATGACAATCATTTTATGAAAAACATTCACGGCCTATTTAGCCGTCATGAAATTGATCCTCAGCAAATCAAATTTGAGATCACCGAAGGGGTATTTTTAGAGAATATTGACCATATTCGAGACATTATGCAGCAACTAAAAGCACTGGGCTGTCAGATCTCTCTGGATGACTTTGGCACCGGATTTAGTTCTCTTAACTATCTAAAAACACTGCCTATTGATCAACTCAAAATAGACAAAAGCTTCCTACACCAACTACTCACTGACGATAAATCCTCCGCCATCATCAAAACCATTATTGACCTCAGTCAAAATCTACAAATCAATGTGATTGCTGAGGGTATTGAGTACCCAGAACAGGCTCAGTTTCTAATTGAAAATAACTGTCTACTCTGCCAAGGCTTTCTCTATGCTAAGCCTCTAGACAAAGAGAATTTTTTAACCTTTAGTGCTGAGCCATTGAAAACTGCATAGCAGCTTCAATTCAAAAAGGTCGTCACTTCAGCAAAGGGTTTGCGTTTGGCTGTATATGACTTTTGCGGATAACCACAATACAGTGCCCCGATTAACTCTATCTCATTTGGCTGAATTTGCAGATAAGCGTAGGTATCCGGATGCTGTATGATAGGACCTGTACTCCACTGCACCCCCAACTGTTGACTCACTGCTGCCAGTTGAAAATTTTGAATGGCACAACAACAGGCTGCATAATCCTCTTTGCGTTGAATGGGATCATCCACTAACCGTTGACCCACCAACACAACTTGAGGAATAACCAAAAACTTCTGTCGTGCCTTTTGCAAAGCCTTCTGATAAGCTTCTGAATCTTTTTGCGAGTCATATTTTTTAGAAGCTCGTAAATGGGCATAGATCTTTGCCAGAGCCTGTTGAGCAGCTTGACCCAATACCCAAAAACGCCATGGTTCGGTTTTTTTGTGATTAGGTGCCCAAGTGGCTGCTTCTAAACAGCAATTTAATTGATCACCGGCCACAGGGGTAGATAAAAAATCATAAGTCGTACGACGATTTCGGATAGTTTCTAAACAAACATTAGACATTCATATATCCTTGTGGAAAAAAGTGTGAAAATTGTGGATAACATTGTCTTAAAGCTGCATTATAATTTATCGGCTTTTTTATGCACATTTCATCCACAGTAGAAACACCGGTTTTACCCTAGGCTTATGCCAAGTTATTACACAACCTAACTAATTGATCTGTATAAATAATCTCAACTTATACAGAATCCCTCTCTTACTAAGAGAAAGAACAAAGAAAGAATAAATAGAAAAGATATACTTTATATAAACCTTCAACAGGCCTTCAATATCCTATGACTTTAAATGAATTGAAATACATTGTCGCTCTAGCAGAGCAGAAAAATTTTCGCAAAGCTTCAGAAAAATGCTTTGTGAGCCAACCTACTCTTAGTGTTGCTATTAAGAAGTTGGAAGAGGAGTTAGAAGTCAGCCTCTTTGAACGGAAAAAAAATGAGGTCATTGTGACCCCTGTAGGACAACAAATTGTACAAATTGCCATCAGCATACTTAAGCAGGCAGAGGAGATTAAAAAAATTGCACAAGATGAGCATCAAGGCGCTCATAGTGAACTGAAAGTTGGCATTATCTATACCATTGCCCCCTATCTACTCCCCAAACTGATTCCTGCCTTTCAAGAAATTGCCCCCTCAGCGCACCTGATTATCGAAGAAAACTTTACTCATGTGTTAGCTGAAAAGTTACAAACGGGTACAATTGATATCGCTATTCTTTCTTTACCTTTTAGTGATCCTGGTATAGAAGTTGAACCCATCTATGAAGAACCTTTTATTGCAGCAATGCCTAAACAACACCCGTTTGCTGACAAAGATCAGATCACTGTAGAAGATATTAAACAAGAAACTTTCTTAATCTTAGGGGAAGGGCACTGCTTTAGAGACCAAATTATTGAAGCCTATCCTGACTTGCTACACAAAAACTATCACAATAATCGTTTACAGCGAATGCTAGAGAGCAGCTCCTTAGAAACCATTCGTTATATGGTTGCTTCAGGGATTGGTATGACTATTCTCCCCTGTACAGCCATTTCTGAGCATGACCCTGAGCTTTTAACCCTCAAGCCCTTACCTAGCCCTCAACCTACACGGATCGTCGCACTGGCCTGGCGTAAGAGCTTCCCTCGACATAAGATTTTACAAAGGCTCCGACAAGCCTTAAAAAGTTTAAATTTACCCTGCACACAGCCAGTAATCCATACAAATTAAAGGAAACTTTATTGTGAACAGCGTTATCAAATCTTTTATTACTTTAGGTTGGGCAATCAGTGTACTGTTGTGCTCTGCTACGCTCCAAGCGGGAGAGTTAGAGGAATTTGAGACAATCGTCCAACAAGCAGCAGCACAACGGGTAGATAACCCACTACCTGGCACAGACCCCTATGAGCCTTTTAATCGAGCCATGTTTAAGTTTAATATGGCTTTTCACAACACAATAGGGGCACCACTGGCACATGCTTATTTAAAGATTGTTCCCCAACCGATTCAAACAGGCCTGAGTAATTTTTTTGACAACCTTGCGATCCCTATTCACACCCTAAATAGCTTTCTACAAGGCAAAGGTAAAGAAGGGTTAGAAGGGGTAATGAGTTTCTCGCTGAATACCGTTTTTGGTTTAGGGGGATTGATTGATATTGCAACCCCATCTGGGCTCAATCCACCTCAAGAAGATTTTGGCCAAACTCTCTACAAATGGGGCCTTTGGCCAGAGTCCCACTACCTAGTCTTGCCCATTTTTGGCCCCTACACGACTCGAAGTCTATTCGGTAATGGTATAGATGATACGGTAGATCCTATTTATCTTCAAAAAGGAACCTTACTTAGTGATAACCATTGGCAGCTCAATACAACGAGCAACTTTATAAAATATAGTAAAGCCACCCCATTTATCGATGAACTCAAAAATCAACCGGATCCCTATATTTTTGCCAGAGAGAGCTACTTTCAATATCGAAAAAATCGACTTTATGATGGACATCCACCCGTTAAAACTTTAGATGATTTTGATTTTGAATAAAATTTGTCTAAATCCCCAGTCCTGCCATAGAGCAGGACTGGGGATTTTGGCTTTTAAAGTTACTTTTTCTTTGCTGCAAGATGCAACCAGACATAACCGACAATACCGGCAAAGAGAGAAGCGAAGAGAATCCCCATTTTAGCCTGCATCAGCATGGCATCTCCAGTCTCCCAAGCCAAATCGGCAATAAAAATAGACATGGTAAACCCTATTCCGCCTAAAAAGGCTACACCAAATAGTTGAGAGAAGTTAGCCCCGCTGGGGAGTTTGGCCAAACCTAACTTAATGACGATCCATGAGATACCCGCAATGCCAATCACTTTACCTAACACCAAGCCGGCCATAATGCCTAAGGTGACAGGCTGCATTAACATCTCGCCCATGCCTTCCAGCTTTAAAGCAATGCCGGCATTGGCTAGGGCAAATAGAGGGATAATGAGTAAGCTCACGGGTAGGTGCAAATTATGTTCTAAACGGTTAAGCGGGGCTTGCACCTCATGCACAGTTTCTTCCATCTTCTCCAAAACCGCCTGCTGTTGGTCAGCCAGTTGATAATCTTTAGAAACAGGAAAGGCTTTAAATTTGTCAACGAGCATCTGTATTTTTTTATCAAAATAGTTGGGATCAAACTTTGGCCTTGCGGGAATGGCTAAAGCTGCCAACACGCCAGCAATAGTAGCATGTACGCCAGACTCTAACATCGAAGCCCACATAAAAACACCGACAATAAAATAGGTAGAGGTTTGTGAATGCCAAAACGGTTAAAGGCGATCATCAATAAAAAGAAACCTATTGCACTGAATAAAGGTAGCAGGTAGATTTGATCCGTCTAAGGCTACCAAAAAGGTCACCAACGACATGGGGACTTTTTTTCCAAGCAGCACTAAGGCACTGATGGCAAAAGCAATATCGGTGGCCATGGGAATGCCCCAACCATTTTCTCCGGGTTGTCCTTGATTGCAAAGTAGATAACCGCAGGAACAATCATGCCACCCATGGCCGCAATAATGGGCAAAATGGCATTTTTAGGATTAGAGAGTTCTCCCACCAGCACTTCTCGTTTAATCTCCAGTCCTACCAAAAAGAAGAAAAAAGCCATTAGACCATCATTGATCCAGTGGTGTAGAGAGTGGAGTGTTCTAACTCATAACCGCCAATTTTTAACCCTAAGGAAGTTTCAAAAAAGTGATGGTAGCTGTGTGCCAAAGGAGAGTTGGCTAAAATCAGAGCGACAGCAGTCATGACCATCAACACCAAACCTGTGGTGGTTTGCTGGTGTAAAAAGTGTTCAAAAGGACTTAGAACTTTGTCAAAAGTTTTCTCCCAAGGGGAGTGTAGGCGATATTTTTTAAAAGGGTTTTGCATGGTTTTTCTCAATTATTAATCTAACCGCTTATAATACCCAAATCCTCAGATAGAAATCGGCAAATCGCACCACCCCTTGCCCGCTATGGACTCACAAAAAATGCCCACTTAACCTATGGGTGAAGCTAAGATTTTTTGCAAGCCCCTAGCAGACAAGGTGCAGCACGCTTTATCCAATTTCTATCTGAGGATTTGGGTAATACGGGAAAAGTTATTGTAAGGAAAATAAATGAGACCAGCAGCTAAGCTTTCTTTATGGATTTTGACACCTCTAATTGCATTATTTTTGCCAGAGATGGCTTATGCCAGTACCCAAGTGATAGAACATACGGGTGAACTGCCTAATTTAACCCAGCATTGGGTGGGATATACCGCACTGGCAATTTTTGTGCTGGCCTATATACTGGTGATGACCGAAGAAATTACCCATCTACGCAAATCAAAGCCGGTCGTGTTGGCAGCAGGTTTGATCTGGGTGCTGATTGCCTATGTCTATAATCAAATGGGACTTCCACATGAAGCGGAACAAGCGGTTAAGCATAATATTTTAGAATTCTCAGAGCTGTTTTTCTTCTTGTTGGCAGCTATGGCCTATATCAACGCGATGGAAGACCGGGAAGTGTTTGGAGCCTTACGAGGTTGGTTGGTTCGCAAGGGCTTTACCTATCGCCAGCTGTTTTGGATTACCGGTTTCTTAGCCTTTTTTATCTCCCCTATCGCAGATAATTTGACCACTGCTCTGTTAATGGGTGCAGTTATTTTAGCTGTGGGGGTGGATCAGCCTAGGTTTGTCGCTTTAGGGTTTATTAATGTGGTCGTTGCTGCCAATGCGGGGGGGGCATTTAGTCCCTTTGGAGATATTACCACCTTAATGGTATGGCAAAAAGGAGTCGTTGAGTTCCATGAGTTTTTTGACCTCTTTATTCCTTCTTTAGTAAATTTCTTGGTGCCCGCAACAATCATGCATTTTGCACTGCCACAAGGACAACCCAGTGCTTTAGATGAGCGTATCCATATGAAAAGAGGCGCTTTGTTTATTGTAGGTCTCTTCTTTACCACCATTGCCACAGCTGTTTTACTTCACACCTATCTTAACCTCCCTCCAGTTTTAGGGATGATGATGGGGCTGGCCTATCTACAGTTCTATGGTTACTATCTGAAAATTACAGGCGAAGTCACCATGGAAAAAATAGAGCATCCCACTGAAGATGGAACGATTAACACCATTACAAAACCTGTTACTTTTGATATTTTCAATAAAATTGCTCGAGCTGAGTGGGATACTTTATTGTTTTTCTTTGGTGTCATTGTGGCCGTAGGAGGCTTAGGGCAGTTGGGTTATTTAGCTTATGTCTCTCAGTTTATGTATCAAGATCTAGGGCCTACTAACGCGAATGTGATGGTCGGTTTCCTCTCTTCTATTGTCGATAATATCCCTGTGATGTTTGCAGTTCTAACCATGGATCCGGTCATGTCTCATGGTCAATGGCTGTTGGTAACTTTGACTGCTGGCGTCGGAGGATCTCTGTTCTCTGTAGGTTCTGCAGCAGGGGTTGCGCTTATGGGACAATCTCGAGGTATGTACACTTTTGGCAGTCACCTAAAATGGATGCCCGCCATTCTAATGGGGTACTTCGCCAGTATTGGGGCACACCTTTTAATTAATGCTGATTTATTTGAGCAAATTTCTCACTAGAGAGTCTCTATGGTTGAAAACAGCGCCTCAACCATAGACTGGCCCAGTTTAATTCTGGGCCTCAGTGGTGGTTTGGCGCTATTTTTATATGGCATGCAGCAGCTGGTTAAATCCCTGGTCTCAGTCGCCGGAAATCAGCTGAAATATTTTCTTGCCAGACTCACCACCAACCCCTTTACTGGCGCACTTTCTGGGGCGGTTGTCACTGCCATTATTCAATCTTCTTCTATTACAACTGTACTCACTGTAGGTTTTGTCTCTGCTGGCTTGATGACACTCTCTCAATCTGCAGGGGTGATTATGGGTGCCAATTTGGGAACGACAGTGACCGCTCAAATTGTTGCCTTTAAAATTAATAACTTGGCACTGCTCATGATTGCGCTAGGGGTGCTATTACAGTTGATAGCACAACGAAAGCGGTTTCAGGATTTTGGTCGGTTGCTACTGGGGTTAGGATTGGTGTTTTTTGGTATGCATGTGATGAGTGATGCCATGAGTCCACTGCGGAGCTATGCCCCTTTTATCGAAATGATGAAAGCCATAGACCTGCCCTTTTATGGTATTGCCTTGGGCTTTATTTTTACTGCATTGGTGCAGTCTTCCTCTGCTACTTTAGGGATAGTGATAGTGCTGGCGAGTAATGGCTTTATCTCACTGCCTGCGGGGATTGCGCTTATTTTGGGGGCGAATATTGGAACCACGGTGACAGCACTTTTAGCCACTATTGGTGCCAATCGAGAAACGGTGCGGGCAGCTCTGATTCATTTTGAGTTTAACCTGTTAGGGGTATTGATCTGGCTGCCTTTTATTCCTGAACTGGCACATTGGGCACAACTGATGGCCTTTGAAGACCTACAACAGGTAGCGCAGAACACGCCACGAGAAATCGCCAATGCCCATACGCTGTTTAACTTTATTAACCTATTGATTTTTTTACCTTTAATTCCGATTTTTATTTGGTCAGTTTATAAACTGGTGCCACTGAAACCCGAGGAAAAACAGCGGGAGCCTATAAAGCCTAAATATTTAGATGAAGCTCTATTAACCTCACCCACTTTAGCCATAGACGCAGTTCGGCAGGAAATAGGGCACTTTAAAGGAAAATTCTCTCTGCTCATGCGGCATCTGGTTGATTTAATTAATAATAATAAGATCAGCAAACTCTCTGGACAGACTCTGTTACTCAATCAATTAGAAAATTACCAAACCGAAGTGATGCGGTTTTTAGGGAAAATCAGTCAAAATGATCTGAATGAAGCAGATCAACAAAAATTTATGCAGCTTATGCAGGCAGTCACTTTTATGGACTCTATGTTGGAGACGGTGGATTCAGAGTTTATTCAAGTACTTAGGCGTATGATTGATTTGGAGATTCAACCCAGTGAAGCGATGAAAAAATGGATGATTGAGTTGGCCAATGAAGTAAATAAATCGTTGGAAAAAGCCTTTATTGCGGTGTCAGAAGGGGGGGAGTCCGGTGAAGAATTCGCCATGCAGGTGCTAGCACTCAAAGCAAAAATTGATCACCTTATTCAAGAAGTGCTACAACACCAAGCCAAAAACCTAAAATCTAATGATGAGCGAATTGCGATTTTTCGTCTAGAGATGCAGCTGATCAATGGCTTTAAACGCCTATATACCCTCGCCAAACGCCTCGCTCGCTTAGCTTTGCCTTCCGGCTCCTCATAATTAAACGTTTTACTCTCCCTGTATCGTTACCACCAATTTTCGGCTAAAGCGGCCAGTGCGGTGCTCATAGAGAAAAAGCCCTTGCCAAGTACCTAGATTGAGACGGCCTTGAGTGATGGGCAGGGTTTGGAAGTTTTGGGTAATCATGGTGCGGATATGACCAGACATATCATCATCGCCTTCATAATTATGGCGATAGGCAGGATCACCGTCCTGAATGGTTTTTTGCATCCAATACTCAATGTCTTCCCGCACGGTGGGATCAGCGTTTTCTGTAATAATTAGACTGGCAGAGGTGTGCTGAATAAACACATGGCAAAGGCCGGTTTGAATGCCACTTTGCTGCACCAGTTTGTTAATTTCAGCCGTAATATTAAAAGTGCCACGATGAGGGGTGGCAATATTCAAGGTGAACTGTTGTGTTTGCATGGGAAATCCTTATATTAGAGTCAATATTTGTATTTAATCTGAATTTTACCGAAGGAAAATAGAATGACCAACCCTTTACACAGAATCGAAGCACTTCCTCAGTTTTCACAGTTTCATGTGGAACATATTAAGCCCGCCGTAGAGCAGTTGATTGCAGAAAACTTAGAACAAATCAATGAGATTGTCTCCAATCCTGAGCCTGCCAGCTGGGAGAATTTGGTGGAGCCTTTAGAGGTTCTGGACAATCGATTTGAACGCGTTTGGGGGCCCATTAGTCACCTAGATGCGGTAAAAAACAGTGATGAGTGGCACCAAGCCTATACGGAGTGTTTGCCTTTGGTGTCGGAGTACAACACCTTGGTGGGGCAGAATCAGAAGCTGTTTAAAAAGTTTAAGCAGTTGGCTGAGTCAGAAGCGTTTAACGCCTTGAATATTGCTCAGCAGAAGGTGGTAGAAAATGCGCTGCGGAACTTTAGGCTCTCAGGGGTCGATTTGCCAGAAGAGAAACAGCAGCGATTTAAAGAGATTTCCAAGCAACTTTCAGAGCTGAGCAGTCAGTTTTCAAATAATGTACTCAAAGCGACTCAAGCTTGGAACAAGCATATTACCGATGTGGCGGATTTAAAGGGATTGCCTGAGAGTGCCTTAGATTTGTTGGCGCAAACTGCGCAGCAAAAAGGGTTAGAAGGATGGCTGATTACCTTAGATTTCCCTGCCTACCATGCGGTGATGACCTATGCTGAAGATCGAGCTTTGCGTGAAGAAGTGTATCACGCCTATAGTACCCGTGCTTCTGATCAGTTTTTTGATCCGCAATTTGATAATTCGGAAATTATGGAGCAGATACGGGCTTTGCGGCATGAGAAGGCGCAACTATTGGGCTTTAATAACTATGCGGAGCTCTCCATTGAGACCAAAATGGTAGAGTCCACGACTCAGGTTATGGATTTTTTGCAGGATTTGGCAGACAAATCTAAACCGCAAGGTAAGCAAGAGGTGCAAACCTTGGCGGCCTATGCACAGCGCACTTTAGGGATAGAGGATTTACAAGCCTGGGATGTCACTTTTGCTGCAGAAAAACTCAAAGATGAGACCCTCTCTATCTCTCAAGAGGCGTTGCGTCCTTATTTTCCTCTCACTCAAGTATTAAAGGGGCTCTTTACCCTCACCAAAACCCTATTTGGTGTGGAAATTATCGAGAAGCAAGGGGTGGATGTGTGGCATCCTGATGTACGATTTTTTGAGATTAAGGTGCCAGGGGGTGAGGTTATTGCCGCTTTCTATTTGGACCTTTATGCTCGAGAAAACAAAAGAGGTGGAGCTTGGATGGATTCAGCCATTAGCCGCTGGAAACATCCCGATGGGGCTGTGCAGATTCCTGTTGCCTATTTGGTGTGTAACTTTGCACCGCCAGTGGAAGGCAAACCCAGCTGCTTGACCCACAATGAGGTGACGACACTGTTCCATGAGTTTGGTCATGGTCTGCATCACATGTTGACCGAGATGGAAGTGTTTGATGTTTCTGGTATTAACAGCGTCCCTTGGGATGCCGTAGAGTTGCCTTCACAATTTATGGAAAACTTCTGTTGGGAGGCAGAGAGTTTGGCACTCATTTCGGCACATGAAAAAACGGGAGAGCCTTTGCCTACCCCCCTGTTGGAAGCGCTTCGTAAGAGTCGTACTTTCCAAAGCGCCATGATGATGTTGCGGCAGTTGGAGTTTGGGTTATTTGATTTTAAACTGCATTTGGAATATGACCCCAAACAGCCACAGCCTGTCAATGAGGTGATTGAATCGGTGCGTCAGCAAGTGGCGGTGATTCATCCCCCTAAATATAACCGCTTTGTCCATAGCTTTAGCCATATCTTTGCTGGCGGCTATGCTGCGGGTTACTTTAGCTATAAATGGGCAGAGGTATTGTCAGCAGACGCCTTTAGCCTGTTTGAAGAGCAGGGGATTTTAAATGATCGAGTGGGGATGAAATTCCGCAATACCATTTTGGCCGCAGGTGGATCCATTCACCCAATGAAGCTATTTGAACAGTTTAGAGGGCGAAAACCTTCTGTTGAGCCTTTGCTCAAACAGTCAGGCATTGGAATCTTAGGGAAGAGCTGATTAAATCATTTTGAAAAGAGGGTAGCGGTGCAGAACTGTTCCTTGCTCGTGGAAGGCTGTAGAAGCCGTTGGTGAAATAGGCGGAAAAGCAAGCCAACTGTCTGAGCGAAGCGAGTTTTGGCTTGCCCGCCTATGAGCCTTACGGATTCACAGACTGGAACGCTCAAGGAACAGTTTTGTGCCGCTACCCTTGCAGGATTAGAAATCCATAAATTAATCAGTACCTTCTTAGATAAAATAAATTAGCCTAACACTTTGATTTGTATTATGATTAGGGTGTACAGTCTTAAATTTTGGAGGAAATTATCATGGCAACCATCAATCCAGTCTTAAACTCTGTGGCACATACGGCTTATGCCAATTCGTTATTGCCGAACGAAGAAGCCAAAGAAAAGGTGTCTGATAGAGAGACCCCCAAAACTTCCGCCTCGGGCAATACCACAGTGACGCTATCAGAAGCCGCTCTACAAAAAAGTCGTGCAGAGCAGGATTTGGCAACCGATCAATTTGTTAAAGATTCAGAATCATTGGAACAACGGCCAGATAATGAACGCAATGAAACCTTAGCAGGTTTAAGCTATGGTTCACAAGTAAAGTGACATCTTCATGGTTAATTCAAGGTTTAAAAATGAATAATCATTAAAATAATTAATGGATGAATAAATTATTCATATTGCTCCTCAGAATCAAGCATGACATTGTTTAACAGTGTCATGCTTTTTTTATAGTAAAGCCTTTGTATGAGTGAGGCGAGACTTGCGTCGTACTCATGCAAAGGTGTCTTATGCGCTTGCAGAAACCAATGGTTGAATATGGCTTTTGGGTTTATGTAATGATAAGTCATGCGTAGCTTGTAAATTAAGCCAAAATTCTGGGGTAGTATTGAAAGCTTCAGAAAGAAGCCAAGCTGTATTTGGAGATACACCTCTCTTTCCCCTTACGATTTCATTAATTCTTTGTACAGGTATTCCAATATGCGTTGCCAATGCTTTTTGAGATAGACCCATTGGTTCAAGAAACTCTTTTAGTAAAATAACGCCTGGATGTGTCGCTATTCTATTAGATGGAATCATTTTTACCTCCAATAATAAAACTAATGATAGTCAATTATCTGAACATGATGTGCATTTGAGCCTTGCCATTTGAATACAATGCGCCATTGATTGTTAATACGAATACTATGGAAACCTACAAAATCACCTTTTAATGCTTCTAACCTGTTACCAGGAGGAGACTTCAGATCTTCAAGTGATTGAGCAGAATTAAGCACATCAAGCTTGTAAACAGCTGCTTCTTTGATTTGTGTTGGCAATCTTCGTACTCGACTGCTTGATATACCGTGAAACAACTCTTCGGTTGCTCGACTTCCAAATGAAACTATCATACATTAAATATTAACGAATTAACGGCATCCGTGCAAACATGTTTTTTATGAACCTCACAGATTCATTCTTTTGATTTCATGTTATATTAATATCCGTTTTTAT
>CAYOOU010000003.1:29221-33271 GCA_964405635.1 uncultured Piscirickettsiaceae bacterium | reverse complement strand
ACATAAAGCTCAATCGGCGGCAACTCTGCCAACCGTTCAATTAGATCACTACGGGTCACAATCCCCACCATCTCACCAATTTCACTCATCACCGGTAATGCATACACAGCATATTGATGCATCACCATTGCAACTCTACGAATTTCCGTTTGTGGCAAAGTTGTAATCACTTGCCTTTGCATGGTCTCACTCACTGATGTTTTTAGCAACTCCACCACACGATGTTCAGGTTGTCGTATACAGTACTCCACTAAATCATACTCTGTAATCAATCCAACTAAAGCCCCCTCTTTTAACACGGGTAGAGCATGAACATGGTTTTTTTGCATTAACCGCTGTGCTTGATTTAAATCGGCGTCTGGCTCAATAGTAATCGCTGGTGAGGACATAATTTCACGCACATACACCACTACTTTTTTAGCTGCAGCTTCTTTAACCCCTGCATAAGCAGCCAACTGATGCTTAGCGTGCCGTTTCACCCCTACACCTAGTTCCTTGGGAAAAAGCGCCTCCCCCTCTCCCTCAATCGGACGCGTGGGATTGACCGGATCCACTTTTAAATCTGATTTAGGCGGCGGAACACCAATAAAACTTTGACCTTCTGGACTGTAAACAATAAACATAACCAACCTCTTTAACTTCTCTATCGGCAACCCATTAAGTTTCTCGATAGAGAACCCCTATTTTGCCATTCAATCTTCCCTATTGGCAAAAAACCTTCTCTTCAACTATACTACTTTCTGCTTCAATTTTTTAACTCTATGAGGATTAACCTATGTCAGTTCTAGTCACAAAACCTGCTCCAGATTTTACATCTGCTGCTGTACTTGCCGATGGCACCATTGTTGAAGACTTTAACCTAAAAAATCACATCGCAGGCAAATATGCCGTCGTATTCTTCTATCCACTAGATTTTACTTTTGTTTGTCCTTCTGAAATTTTGGCCTTTGACCACCGTGTGGATCAGTTCAAAGCGCTAAATACCGAAGTGATTGGTATCTCTGTGGACTCTCAATTCACTCACAATGCTTGGCGTAACACCCCAATCAATGAAGGTGGACTTGGTCCAGTCAAGTTCCCTCTTGTAGCAGATCTAGGTGGTTCTATTATGGATGCTTATGGTGTACGTCATCCAGGCAATGTTGCTATGCGCGCCAGCTTCCTAATTGACAAAGATGGCATTGTGCGTCACCAAGTGGTCAACGATCTACCACTAGGGCGCAATGTGGACGAAATGGTGCGCATGGTCGAAGCACTACAGTGCCATGAAGAAGTTGGCGAAGTCTGCCCTGCTGGCTGGCAAAAAGGTCAAGAGACCATGAAAGACACCCCTGAAGGTGTGGCTGAATACCTAGCGAAGCACGCAGAAGAACTATAAATCTAAGAAACGACTCTACTTAGAAACAATCCGAGCAGTTATAAAGTATTTTTGACTGTTCACTGAGTAGAAGAACTTTTAAAGCCGTCATTATGACGGCTTTTTTGTTTACAATATGCCTATGAAAAAACAGCTTCAAATCTATCAACAGCGTCTTGAAACCCTTCTACAGCAAGTTCTGGATCGAGACACCATTCCTCAACCACTTAAAAACGCCTTACAATACAGTACCCTCAACCAAGGTAAAAGGCTAAGGCCAGCATTAGTTTATGCAGTGGCAGAAGGATTAGATCTACCCTTGGAACAAGTCGATGCCGCTGCCACAGCCGTTGAGCTGATTCACAGCTACTCTCTGGTGCATGATGACCTACCAGCTATGGATAATGATGACCTTCGCCGAGGCCAACCCACTTGCCACATTCAGTTTGATGAAGCCACGGCCATTTTGGTTGGCGATGCGCAGCAGAGTCTCGCCTTTGAGCTACTAGCATCCGCCTCAATAGAGGCTCAACTCAAAGTTCAACAAATTCAACTACTGGCTCAAGCAGCTGGTGCTGAAGGAATGGTGGCTGGACAAGTTTTGGACATGCAAGCAGAAAACCAGACCCTCACCCTGTCAAAACTGGAGCAACTTCATCAGTGCAAAACTGGCGCCTTAATTAAAACCGCCCTACTACTGGGAGCCACTCCCGCAGAGAGCTATCCTCAAATTGCACCACAACTCTCTGAACTGGGAAGTCTGATTGGCTTAGCCTTTCAGGTACAAGACGATATTCTCGATATTGAATCCGATACCGCTACCCTTGGCAAACCTCAGGGTAGCGATTTGGCCGCTGATAAGTCAACCTATCCAAAGTTAATGGGGCTTGAGCAAGCGAAAAACTACCGAGACCAGCTGATTCAACAAGCTCATCAAGTGTTACAACAACTCCCAATTCAGGGCAATTTTTTGCATCAACTGGTTGATTATATTGCTGAAAGAGACCTTTAAAGGGATTATAATAAACAAATTTCCTAAAAATTAAACGGACAGATCATGGCTCAAAAATTTATTCTGAAAACCCTACTGGACTTTGCCTCTGCCCATAGTCTCCGCGGCTATGAGGGAGACTGTGCCAAACTGCACGGCCACAACTGGAAAATTGAAGTGCAGGTAGAAGGGTGCCAACTGAATGAAGTGGGCATGGTCATTGATTTTAAAGAGATTAAACGTCAAGCTAAATTGGTCATTGCTGAGCTTGACCACACTTTTTTAAACGATCACCCACACTTTCAATCCATTAACCCCACTGCAGAAAATATTGCCGTTTATCTCTATCAAGAGATTAATAAACGCATCCAAACTGATCAAGTTAAGATGCACAGCTTAACCGTGTGGGAAAATGAACGCAACTGCGTCACCTACTCTGAAACTTAAAAGGCATCATTATGACTGAACTCCAATCCCTCTCCCCTTTAGAATTGGCTTTTTTGGGAGGGTTTTTGGGGCTAATTCTGGGAAGTTTTATCTCCATGCTCAGCTACCGACTACCTCAGGCACTACTGGCTGAGCAGCCAATGGCCGATGTCTTGCTTAAAAAAAGTCGCTCTCACTGTCCCCAGTGTGACACCTCTCTACCGTGGTTTCGACTTATTCCTCTTTTAAGTTGGCTTGCCACTGGCGGTAAATGTCACCACTGCAAAGCCCCTATCTCTAAACGCTACCCTCTAATTGAGCTCTTTAGTGCACTTTCTACTGCCTATATTCTGTGGCATTATGGCATCACCGAAATTGGCATGGCAGCACTAATTTTTAATGGATTTCTGCTCACCATCAGTGTCATTGATATTGAACATCAACTGATTTTAGACACTTTGAGTCTGCCTCTACTCTGGCTTGGGTTGCTACTCAATACTCAAGGCTTCTTTACAACAGCTGAGTCTGCCATCTGGGGAGCAGCTATGGGCTATCTAATTTTATGGTCACTGTTCCATGCCTTTAGATTGCTTACCAGTAAGGAGGGAATGGGTTATGGTGATTTTAAACTGTTAGCTGCACTTGGAGCGTGGTTTGGCTTTAGTGCCCTGCCAGTTATTATTTTAATTGCAGCTTTGGTAACCATTATGGTAGCAGTATTAGGAGCCATATTGCGGATAAGAAGCCTAAATGACCCCATGCCCTTTGGACCATTTTTAGCCATTGGGGGCTGGGTGGTACTATTTTTTGAAAAGTCTTTAAATCTTTACTAACAGATAAGTTAAAACTAAGCACCTAATCGTGCTTGATCAATATCACAAACATGTGTCATTTTCAATTTGTTATTCTTAACAAAGTCCAACACATACTGAAACATCTCGGGGTCTTCGTCCTTGAGGCGTTCATCAATAATTAAACACTTCTGCCCATTGTATCGCTCAGGGTGCAAATAATCGTGATACACCAAACGGTGGGATGGGCCATAAGAGGCTTTCATTGAAGCGATGCGGTCAATCCAGTCACTGGGACGAAACTTACGCCCATCTTCTGTAAACCCTTCAATAATATATCGGCAATCCAACTTCTTAATCCTTTATTCAATTCACATTAATATAATTTTATCATAGCCCAGCCTAAGATGGCGGCCACCCACCATAAATTTCCCTGCATCCTTCAATTTTTACCCCATACAACCTAAGGAAGTGCTGATTAAATC
>CAYOOU010000003.1:25861-29121 GCA_964405635.1 uncultured Piscirickettsiaceae bacterium | reverse complement strand
AATCAGCACTTCCTTAAGCAAAACTTGAGGGAAAATGGCATAATACGCCTTTTCAAAATGGATTTACAAAAGGCTTTAGCATGACACAGTATCGCACTGATGACCTTCGTATCAAACAGATCACCGAGGTTCGCCCTCCCATAGAGCTGCACCAGCAGTATCCCATTACGGAGACTGCCGCCAAAACGGTCTATGACACTCGCCAACAAATTCACAATATTCTTACCGGGCGAGATGATCGCCTGCTAGTGGTAATAGGTCCCTGCTCTATTCATGACCCAGAGGCCGCCGTGGAGTATGCTGAAAAGCTCCAAGCGCAGATAGAAAAACATGCTCAAGATCTCTTAATTGTGATGCGAGTCTATTTTGAAAAGCCACGCACCACTGTGGGTTGGAAAGGGCTAATTAATGACCCAAACCTAAATGAATCCTTTGAAATCAATAAAGGATTGGAGTTGGCGCGCAAGCTGTTATTAGACATTAACAACCTTGCAGTACCTGCAGCCACTGAGTTCTTAGATCTTATCTCCCCACAATACATCGCCGACTTAGTCTCGTGGGGAGCCATTGGCGCTCGCACCACCGAAAGCCAAGGACACCGCGAACTGGCCTCTGGCATCTCCTGCCCTGTTGGATTTAAAAATGGAACCGATGGCAATATCAAAGTGGCCGTAGATGCCATTCGTGCTGCCAGCAACCCACATATTTTTATGTCCCTCACCAAGGAAGGAAAGTCTGCCATTTTCTCGACGACCGGCAACCCAGACTGCCATGTGATTCTGCGAGGTGGCAATGATGGCCCCAACTATGATAAACCCCACGTAGAACAGGCGGTTGCCGAGTTAGAAAAATCAGGTGTTCAAGACAAGTTGATGATTGATTGTAGCCATGCCAATAGCAATAAACAGCATGAACGGCAAATTAATGTGGCAGAATCGATTCGAGACCAACTTTCAGAAGGCACTCCGCACATTATGGGCGCAATGGTAGAAAGCCACCTAGTTGCAGGTCGGCAAGATATTGAGCCAGGCAAGTCACTCACCTATGGCCAAAGCATTACCGATGCTTGCATAGGCTGGGAAGACAGTGAGAAAGTGCTAGAGATTTTATCTGAGGGCGTAAAAAACCGTCGTCAAGCCCAAGCAGACAACTCATAAGCAACAACAAAACCTTTAAAAGTGCTGATAACCTGTCTTTGCCAAATAGGCACTGGCAGGTTTTTTATTGACTTTTAAATTTGACAAACCTGATGCCCAATTCTCCATAACCCAGACCCGCTCTAAGACATTTTCGGAGTCTTCTTCCTCCTTCAAAGCCGTGATTTCACCAATTACGGTTACCTGCTCCCCTAAAGACTCAGCAATCGCTTCAGCCTGATTCAGTTTTTCTGGCGGAAGGGTAAAACACAACTCATAGTCATCTCCCGCTGCTAAGGGCAGCTGATAGCCTGATTGCTGCACCTTCTCCATCACAGCAGAACTCATAGGCAGTTGCCTCAACCCAATAACTGCCTCACAGCCTGATGCTTCACAGATATGCCCTAAGTCTGCTACCAAACCGTCAGAAATATCAATCATGCTATTGACCAACCCCGCTTGTCGCAATGCTTGCCCCAGTTTCATCCGTGGCTGTGGTCTATTGAGCTTCACCACCTCTTCAGAGTCTAGCTTATCCTTTTGATTAGCCAAAACCCACTCCAACCCTAAACCGCCACTTCCCAGCACACCGCTTACTAAAATCAGATCACCAATTTTCGCACCACTTCTCAAAATCCCCAGTCCTGCCGGTACTACACCCAAAGCTGAAAGCGTTAGAACTGTTTGCTGCCCCCGAGTAGTATCTCCACCAACTAGAGGGATTTTAAACGGCTCAGCCAAAGCCTTTAGGCCTTGCGTAAAGTCTTGTAGCCACGCCTCTTTCACTTCTGGAAGGGTTAAAGCCAAAGAGTAGCCTGTGGGTCTAGCGCCCATCGCTGCTAAGTCACTAAGATTGACCGCCAGTAGCTTCCAACCAATATCAAATGCCGCTGTCTGATCAGGATAGTGCACGCCAGCAATCATGGTATCAGTGACCACCACCAGCTGCTGGTTAGCTGATTGATTTAAAATGGCTCCATCATCACCAATCCCCACCTCACCCTTGGATAAAGGGGAGCTTAGAGGTTTAAAGTAGCGATCTATCAGTGCAAATTCTTGAGACATATTTATAGCTTTTATAGCTTTATAAAAAAGAAAAAGCCCATGATTGGGCTTTTAAGGAAGTGCTGGGCTATTTTTTAGGTGCTTTATCACCCTGAAGCTCTAGGCTTCTTAAGTCTTGAGCTGCTTTATCTAAGACGCCATTAATGTATTTGTGGCTATCTTCAGCTCCAAAGCGTTTGGCCAGCTCTACCGATTCATTTAACACAACTCGGTAGGGAATCTCAGGTTTATTTTTCAGCTCATAAACCCCCAAGCGTAGAATGGTTTTTTCTACTGGGTTAATCAAAGCCGTAGAGCGATCCAGATAGGACTCATAGAGTGCATCTAAATCCTCAGCCTGGCGTGATACTTGAGTTACCAAGTCATTAAACTGTGCAACGTCCACACCTTGTAGACGGTTCTCAAGCTGAAACTGCTTAATTATCTCATAAGGCTCATCAGCATTGATCAACCACTGATAAAGTGCCTGTAGTGCAGCCTGGCGTGCAGCGGTACGAGGAGAGAGCTTAACGGGCTTCTCCTGCACCTCTTCTCCCATACCAGGCTTAGCTTGATTAATATCTTCTAAAGTTGTTTCTCTCATTATAGCTGCTTTAATACATTAACCGTTTCAATGGCGGCCAAAGTTGCTTCGCCACCTTTGTTCCCTGCTTTAGTGCCGGCACGCTCAATGGCCTGCTCAATGGTATCTACCGTTAACACCCCAAAAGAGACCGGCACGCCTGTTTGCAACTGAATTTGTCCCAGTCCTTTAACACATTCACCTGCTACATAATCAAAGTGTGGTGTACCACCTCGAATGACTGCACCTAAAGCAACAATGGCATCATACTTGCCAGAGGCTGCCATTTTTTGAGCTGCTACAGGAATTTCAAAAGCACCGGGCACCATCACTTGAGTAATGTTCTCTTCTGAACCACCATGACGCACAATGGTATCAATGGCACCAGCAACTAAACTGTCCACGATATAACTGTTAAAACGGCCAACCACTAGGCCAATTTTCATGTCCTGAGCAATCATGCTCCCTTCAATCTTTGTCATCTTTTTTCCTTATTT
>CAYOOU010000003.1:0-25761 GCA_964405635.1 uncultured Piscirickettsiaceae bacterium | reverse complement strand
AAAGTTTCAACCACTTCCAAACCAAATCCACTGAGTGCCCCCATTTTGACAGGTGAGCCTATCACTTGCAACTGCTTGAGCCCCAAGTCATTTAAAATCTGCGCACCCAGGCCAAAAGTCTTCCTGTCGTCTTCGGTAATCAACTCGGGTGACTGAACCCCCAAGTCTTTAAGTTGATACTGTTGAATTTTATCCAACAGTTCTGTGCCCTCTTCATGTTTACGCAAGACCACAATCACTCCTTTACCTTGCTCAACGACCTGTTTCATCGCTGCCGAAAGTGGCCAGCCACACTCTTCTCGTTTAGAGGCAAAAAGATCACACAGTGTATCTGCCATGTGCACCCGCACCGGCACAGGTTCCTCAGCTGAAATATCGCCATAAACCAAAGCAAAATGCGCTCGGTGCTCTAAGATATCTTCATATCCAATAAGACGGAATTCTCCATACTCTGTGGGCAATTTGCACTCGGTGACTCGCTCAATGGTTTTCTCATTTTTAAGACGATACTGAATCAAGTCCGCAATGGTACCAATCTTCAAATTATGCTCTTGGGCATATTTTTCCAGGTCATCCCGTCGAGCCATGGTACCGTCTTCATTCATAATCTCTACAATAACTGAAGCAGGTTCAAACCCAGCCAATTTTGCCAAATCGCAACCCGCTTCAGTATGCCCTGCTCGAGTCAACACCCCGCCTGGTTGAGCCATCAATGGAAACACATGACCTGGCGTCACAATATCCTCACTGCTGGCATCTTTTGCCACCGCGGTACGAATAGTGACCGCTCTATCTTGAGCAGAAATCCCGGTAGTCACCCCTTCTGCCGCTTCAATAGACACGGTAAAGTTGGTGCCGTGAGGATCTTTATTATCTGTGACCATTAGCGGCAGATGCAACTGCTGGCAGCGCTCACGGGTAAGGGTCAAGCAGATCAACCCACGGCCATAGCGCGCCATAAAGTTAATGTCTTCTGCGGTAACTGTCTCTGCAGGCACCAGCAAATCGCCTTCATTCTCCCGATCTTCATCATCCATCAGGATGACCATTTTGCCCTGCTTATAGTCTTCAATGAGTTCTTCAATGGTATTCAGTGCCATTCTATATCCTTATTTAAGGGTAACTCTCAGCTTACTCCTGAAACACGCCATCTCTGCCTTGGAAAAGGGTCATTTACTGTTGGTAAACTCACACTTTCTGCTTTGACCTGGCGCACTTTAGAAGCAATCTGAGCAATCACAAGGTATTTTGACTACTCGCTAAGTAGACCTCTACTATTTAAACCCATTTTCCACTAAAAACTGTTCAGTAATAGAACTGTTTTGTGGTGTTTGCTCAGCATTCAAGCCTTGCGGGGCGGTGAGCATTCGCTCTAAATAGCGTGCTAATAAGTCCACTTCTAAATTAACTGGGCTCCCCACTTGCAGATACTTAATGGTAGTCTCATCACGAGTGTGAGGCACAATATTTACCCCAAATTCTCGCCCTTCCACCTCATTGACCGTCAAGCTAATGCCATTAATACAGATAGAACCTTTAGCGGCAATATATTTAGCCAGCTCAACCGGTGCAGAAAAGCGGTATCTCCACGACCGCCCCTCTGGAGTCATGCTCACCACCTGACCCACACCATCTACATGACCACTCACCAGGTGTCCTCCAAGTCGGTCTTGCAAGCGCAAAGCCTTTTCTAAGTTGACCGGGTCTCCCACTTTTAAATCACCTAAAGTAGTGACTTTCAAAGTTTCATTAGAGACATCTGCAACATAGCTATTAGCCCCCAACTCAACGGCAGTGAGGCAAACACCATTGGTGGCAATACTGTCCCCGAGCTTTACATCGCTCATTTCCAGTTTGCCTGTCTCCACTGTCAGGCGCCAATCACCATTACGAGGCTCAATATTACGAATGGTGCCCACCGCTTCAATAATTCCTGTAAACATTACCTTCCTCTATCCTTGATCAACAGGCGTTAGAATGGTGTATAGGTCGTCCCCCACCATTTTGACCGATTGGTACTGCAAAACGACTTTGTCTCTCATCGATTCGATCTGTGGCAGATGCAACATCGGGCGGGCATCATCGCCCAATAATGAGGGTGCTGTAAAGAAGTGGAATTCATCTACCAGACCTTCATGCACAAAAGCCCCCGCTACGATAGCGCCTGCTTCTACCATTACCTCTTGCACCTGCTCTTGCGTCAAAAGATACTCCAACACAGTTGGCAGATGAATACGGTCCTCATCAGCTGAAACCGCAATGATTTCCGCCCCCTTTTCAATCAAGCTATCACAGATTTCTGGCGAACGCTCTGCGGCTTCCTTGGTAGTCATAATCAAGGTTCGCCCCGGCAGTGTGAGCATTTTAGCGTCCAACGGCATACTCAAGTTGGCATCTAACACTACCCGCAAAGGGTGAGGCACTTCACCATGAATGTGCAGCTCCTTTAACACCGAATCTGGCAAGCGAACATTTAAGCTAGGATCATCTGCCAGCACGGTTCCAATTCCGGTGATAATAGCACCATGCAATGCTCGAAGTTTATGCACCTCTTGACGTGCCAAACCTCCAGTTATCCAGTGGCTATTGCCATTTTTTAGAGCCGTACGACCATCGGTACTGGTGGCCATTTTTAAGCGAACGAAGGGTCTTTTATCTTTCATAGCACAGATAAATCCTGGATTAAGAGCTTCAGCTTGCTGCTGCAAACAGCCCACTTGCGTTTCAATACCCGCCTGTTGCAACTTTTGCAAACCTTGGCCTGCCACCAAAGGATTAGGGTCTTCCATAGCCGCTATCACCCGACTGACACCGGCTTCAATCAAGCCCTCAGAGCAAGGCGGTGTGCGACCATAGTGAGAACAGGGCTCTAAGGTGACATAGGCAGTGGCACCTTTGGCCTGGTCTCCCGCCTGAGCCAATGCGATCCGCTCAGCATGTGGTTCACCGGCTTTTTGATGCCAGCCCTCTCCCACCACCTTCCCCTCTTTCACCAAGACGCAGCCAACCGCTGGGTTAGGCGCAGTGGTGTATCGCCCTTTTTGTGCCAGCTGTAAAGCCCGCCACATCCAGTTTTGTTCCTGCTCGGTGAAGGAATGATGAGATGCCTTCTCACTCATTGGTCACTGTTTCGCTAGCAGTGTCACTGGGTTTTAGGGAGGACTGAGCAGTGGTAGCCTGCACCAGCCGCTCTATCTCCTCCCGAAAGGCGTTTACATCCTGAAAAGAGCGATAGACCGATGCAAAACGTACATAGGCGACTTGATCCAGTTCCCGCAATGCCTCCATTAACCACTCACCAATCTGAGAAGAGGGAATCTCTCGCACACCCTCCGACATCAGTCGTTTGGTAATACGAGAGACCACCTTATCAATCTCCTCGCTAGCCACAGGGCGTTTTTCCAACGCCTTAATTAGGCCACGACGAATTTTCTCTTCATCAAACCGCTCACGATTGCCATCACTTTTCACTACTCTAGGTAGAGAAAGTTCAGCACTTTCGTAGGTGGTAAACCGCTCACCACAGACGGCACAGTTACGCCGACGACGCACCTGTGCCCCCTCCATGGCGAGACGAGAGTCCACCACTTTGGTATCTGGCGCATTACAAAATGGGCAGTGCATTACTTAACACTTACTCGTCAGCATAAACCGGCTTAGAAGCACACAAGGCCTTCACCTTTTCACGCACTTCACTGACAACGCCCTCATCCCAGAAATTCGCATCTTGATCACAGGTATCAATAATGTCACACATCCAGTGTGCCAACTGAGTTGAGTCATCTTCATCAAAGTTACGTGTGGTAATGGCTGCTGTACCAATACGAATACCACTGGTTACAAAAGGAGACATTGGGTCATTCGGCACAGCATTCTTGTTCACCGTAATGTGTGCTGCACCCAAAGCAGCGTCCACCAACTTACCGGTCAAGCCCTGCTCAATAAAGCTCACCAAGAATAGGTGGTTTTCAGTCCCCCCAGAGACTACATCATACCCCCTATCCATAAACACCTGAGCCATAGCCTTGGCATTTTTAATCACATTTTTTGCATAAACCTTAAACTCTGGCTCCATTGCCTCTTTAAAGGCCACCGCTTTTGCTGCAATCACATGCATCAAAGGACCACCTTGTGCACCTGGGAAAATGGCAGAGTTTAACTTCTTCTCAATTTCAGGGTTAGACTTGGCCAAAATAAGACCCGCACGAGGACCTCGAAGGGTTTTGTGCGTGGTGGTAGTGGTTACATCTGCAATTTGCACAGGGCTAGGATACTCACCAGCAGCAACCAAACCAGCTACATGCGCCATATCCACCATAAGATAAGCACCCACCTCATCAGCAATGTCACGGAAACGTTGCCAATCGACCACTTGAGAATACGCAGAGAAACCTGCAATAATCATTTTAGGCTTGTGCTCACGGGCCAAACGCGCCACTTCGTCATAATCAATTTCACCGGTTTCTGGATTGAGTCCATACTGAACCGCATTGTAGATTTTGCCAGAGAAGCTAACATGAGAACCGTGGGTTAAGTGACCACCATGTGCCAAACTCATTCCCAAAACAGTATCGCCTGGCTCTAACAACGCCATATAAACTGGGGCGTTAGCTTGAGAACCTGAGTGAGGCTGCACATTGGCATAATCTGCACCAAACAACGCTTTCGCACGATCAATCGCCAGCTGCTCAATCACATCCACATGCTCACAACCGCCATAGTAGCGCTTACCTGGATACCCTTCTGCATATTTATTGGTCAAAACAGAGCCTTGAGCTTCCATAACACGAGGGCTAGCGTAGTTTTCAGAAGCGATTAGTTCAATGTGATCTTCCTGGCGCTGCGCTTCGGCTTTAATCGCATCGCTCAATACATCATCGTAACCTTCAATTTTCATTGATTTCTTAAACATGCAAAGGGTCTCCCAAAAAAAGTGATAAAAGAGGAATTTTACCCGATTTAGCTCAAAGATGGGTGGTTTTACTTTATAAAGCGAACAATTTTAGGTAAAGTTTGCATTAACAACTTTTTTGGAGAACAGCATACAATGGCACAGTTTGTTTATACGATGAATCGAGTGGGGAAAGTGATTCCCCCTAATAAATATATTCTTAAAGACATCTCCCTTTCCTTTTTCCCAGGTGCAAAAATTGGGGTTTTGGGGCTCAATGGCGCTGGAAAATCCACCCTACTTAAGATTATGGCGGGTATTGATACTGACATTGTTGGTGAAGCCCGTCCCCAGCCAGGCATTAAAATTGGCTATCTTCCTCAAGAGCCACAACTCAACCCAGAAAAGGATGTGCGCGGCAATATTGAAGAGGCGGTGGCCGATATAAAGAACGCCTTAGCCGAGTTAGATCAAATCTATGCTGCCTATGCAGAGCCCGATGCCGACTTTGATGAACTGGCCAAACGCCAAGCAGAAGTTGAGGATTTAATCCAAGCTAAAGATGGTCATAACCTAGAACGAAAGCTGGAAATTGCCGCAGACGCCCTGAGACTCCCCCCTTGGGATGCAGATGTCACCAAACTCTCTGGAGGTGAACGCCGTCGTGTAGCACTGTGCAAACTGTTATTAGAACAGCCCGATATGCTGCTACTCGATGAGCCTACCAACCACTTAGATGCAGAATCCATTGCTTGGCTAGAGCGATTCCTGCTTGAATTCCCAGGTACCGTAGTAGCAGTCACCCATGATCGCTACTTCTTAGACAATGCCGCCGAATGGATTTTGGAGCTTGATAGGGGCGAAGGCATCCCCTTTAAAGGCAACTACACCTCCTGGTTAGAGCAAAAAGAGAAACGACTTGAGCAGGAGGCGAAACAAGAGGCGGCTCGCCTTAAAACCATTAAACACGAGCTAGAGTGGGTAAAAGCCAGTCCAAAAGGTCGTCACGCCAAATCCAAAGCGCGTTTGGCTCGATTCGAAGAACTCAGTTCCCAAGAAAGACAAAAGCGTAATGAGACCAAAGAGATCTTTATTCCAGTGGCTGAGCGACTGGGGGAAAAGGTGATTGAAGTTGAAAACCTTCGGAAAGGCTATGGCGACCGCCTGTTGATTGATAACCTGAGCTTTAAACTACCTCAAGGGGGCATTGTCGGGATTATTGGCCCTAACGGCGCCGGTAAATCCACCCTATTTAAAATGCTCACCGGTCAAGAACAACCTGACAGTGGAAAAATTGAGTTTGGCCCAACTGTGCAACTCTCCTATGTCGATCAAAGCCGTGATGCACTAGATGACAGCAAAACCGTCTATGAAGAGATCTCCGGGGGGCAAGATATTATCACCATAGGCAACACCGAGATTAACGCCCGCGCCTATTGTGGTCGCTTTAATTTTAAAGGCTCAGATCAACAAAAGCGCATTGGAGATCTCTCTGGTGGAGAACGCAACCGTGTTCACCTAGCCAAGACCCTTCGCAGTGGCGGCAATGTGTTGCTATTGGACGAACCAACCAATGATTTAGATGTGGAAACCCTGCGAGCCCTAGAAGAGGCATTGCTTGATTTTGCAGGCTGTGCTGTTGTGATCTCTCATGACCGCTGGTTCCTAGATCGAATTGCCACCCATATGTTAGCCTTTGAGGGCGATTCCCATGTAGAATGGTTTGAAGGCAACTACAGTGATTATGAAGAGGACCTCAAGCGTCGCAAAGGAAGCGATGCTGCACAACCACATCGAATTAAGTATAAGCGAATCAAATAATTGGAGGCCATCATGCCACAAACACAACGCCAAAACGCACACTTAGAAGCCATTGCCAATGCGATGCCTGACCCCATTTTTGTGATGGGTTATGATGGCACTTACCTTGATGTTGTAGGTGGGCAAGAGCGAAGCCTCTATGCCGATGGTCATGGACTGATTGGCAAAAACTATTTTGATGTGCTGCCGGAAAAAATGGCACAACGCTTTCTCAATGTGGTACAAAAGGCCATAGACGCTCAACGGCTAGTGGAAATTGAATACCAACTGGCCAATGAAGAGGTCAACGGTATTGACGCAGAAAACGCTCCCAAAGGGGGGCAGTGGTATGAAGCGCGCATCTACCCACTTTCTGAAGACGCCTATGACCAACCGGCAGCCATCTGGTTAGCCATTAATATCACCAAGCGCAAACACATGGAGGAGCAGATTGAGCACCTCTCTACCACCGACCCTCTTACTGGACTATACAATCGAGACTTCTTCCTGCAAGTTGTTGATGAAGAACTGAAAAAATCTGAAATCAACCAAACTCCAATCTCCTTTGCTAAAATTGATCTTGACTGCTTTAAACGAGTCACCGATCTCTATGGACTGGAGGTTGGCGATAAGGCAATGGCAATGGCCGCCCTTGCCATTCAAAAAACAGTTGGCGACTTGGGCTACATTGGTCGCTTAAGCTGCGACCAATTTATGATAGTACTGCCTGAAATGAAAGCGGTTGATGCCTTTAGAGTCGTTGAGCTGACTCAAAAAAACATTACTGCTCAAACCATTCAACTGCCCGATGGTAAAACCACCTGCTTAACCAGTCATGCAGGCGTAACAGAAAAACGTAACCTAGAGGATAGCAGCCAAACTTTACTGAAAAGAGTTAATCAAGCCATTCAAGAAGTATCCACTACCCGAGAAATCACCAAAATAGGATAGCCGTTATGCAAACAACACAAAAAAACACACCCCTAAAAGCGTTCAAAACCTTTTCTCTGGGAATACTGTTAGGCCTATCTGGATTAGCGCCCTCTTCTCAAGCAGCAGATGAAGGCGCCAAGGTGGTTTACCATGTCGATTTTAAAGATCCCACTCGATACTCTGCCACCCTCACCTCCATCAACAATATTCTGAACTACTATGATTCAGAACTCATGGAGCCAGAGGTGCATATTGTTTTTGTTGGTTATGGTCTTCGATTCACCACCGATGATCCTCTCAAAAATACACCCTATGCAGCGGACGCCAAACTGAAAAAGCGTCAAGCAGAATTAAAAGGCCGTTTGCAATCTTTAATTGACACCCGCGGAGTGATTGCAGAAGTCTGTGATAAAACCCGAGATGAGGTAGATCTAGACCCCAAAAAGCTCTATAAAGGCATTCAACGGGTTTCTTCAGGCGTGGCTAAAATCGCCATTCTACAAAGCGAAGGGTTCTCCTATTTAAAAATTCAGTAACTGCTTAGACTGCTCCTGAAACTTTGTTCAAGACGGAAAGTGCTCGTTCATAAATGACCATTTTCCAACGCAGAAATGGCAGACTTCAAGGGATATGCTGAGCGGTTACCTTTGCTTAACCTTCAGCTAGTACCTGCTTATCTCGCCATTAAAAGTGGCTTTTAGATGTTACAGGACTGGGAATTTTAAGGTACAAAAAACCCGCCGAAGGCGGGTTTTTAAAAGGTTTGCTTTAATTTGAGACCTGTGCACGAGATGATTCCACGGCTAAAAATGGCTAAAATTTCCCTACTCTGCGTTGGAAAACTTGGCAATAGCTGGCTATTCCCTGTGTTTTCCGCCTCGATTAGGAAAATTTTATCTCATTTTTAGCTCGCGTCTCACTCGTGCAAAGGTCTCAATTTAAAGAATTAAAGCATTTTTCCTGGGTAATCTTCAATACCTGGATTACCTTTCACACCTTTCAGTGTTGGGTGGTTGATTTTCTTCAACTTCATATCACCCTTATGACGGCGTAGGTAGTCTGCTGCCACATCCCACATTAGGCGGCCTTCACCCACAGAGTCAACCTGTGCCCAGCCGGCAACAGTGTAGGTTTTGTTAGGCTCAAGCGGTGTACCATCATCCAAACGCATATCAGAGATACGGTTTCCAAACTCAGCATTTGGCTCACAGGTATAGTCCATACCACCCAAACGCACCATATCTCCTCCAGACTGAAGGTATGGGTCTTTTTGGAATAAGTTCTCACAGATACCTTCTAGGATATCTTTCATCTGAGCACCTGTTACCTCAGACTTGTAAGTTTCACCATAGGTCATAGAGGTTTCATCCATCACACGCTCCATGGTAATGGTTTCACCTGCCAATACTGAAGTCCCCCAGCGCACACCAGCTGACATAGCGATTTGGGTATCATGCTCTTCACGCAGAGCGTTTACGATAATCTGATCCCAAGTTCCCATAAAGTTACCACGACGATACAGGGTGTCTTCTGCAACAGCCAACTCTTCACTTAGAATCTCACCATAGGTTTTACCTAGACGGTCTTTATTGTAGTATGCATCTGGACGACGAGACTCAACAATGTTCTTGTCATACTTCTTCGCATATAGGTGATCAATGAAAGTGGTCACTTCCTTATCTGCAGGCAGGACATTAGAGAATACTGGCAACAGGCGATAATCAACACCACGCAACTTACCATTTTGAATATCAAGATCCATCACACCCACAAACTTACCGTTTGAACCAGCATTGGTCACATAACAAACGCCACCTTCTGGGGTTTTAACAGGGATCGCCTTAGCAACACCATCATGGGTGTGACCACCGAAGATTGCATCAATACCATTGATACGTGAAGCCATCTTCAGATCAACATCCATACCATTGTGAGAAATCATCACAATAGCGGCAACCTTCTCTTCAGCACGGATCTTATCAACAGTCTCTTGTAGCGCATCTTCACGCAAACCAAAAGACCAATCTGGGAAGTTAGATTGAGGGTTAGCATTCGCTGTACGAGGGAAGGCTTGACCTACAACTGCGATACGCTCGCCGTTTACAATCTTAACAGTGTAAGGCTTAAAGGCACGACCTTCATCTTCATCGTACAAACCGATACCACCATGTGCATCGACCATTTCACGGTATTCATCACCAAACAGAGAGTCTTCTTTAACGCGAATATTCTGTGCTAAGAACTCCCCTTTAAACTTCTGCAGGTTTGCCAACACTTCTGGCTCTTTATAGCTGAACTCCCAGTGACCGGTCATAATATCAACACCGATAATATTAGAGGCTTCTACCATATCTTGACCACGCGTCCAAAGGGCTGTAGCAGAACCATGCCATAAATCCCCACCATCCATGGTCAGGGTGTTATCACGACCACCTGCTTGCTCACGCAATTTATCAAGCAGTGTTTTAAGATGGGCGAAACCACCCACTTTACCATACTGCTCTGCAGCATCTTGGAAGTTTAAGTAGCTAAATGCGTAAGAAAGTGGTGAGTTCTCTTTATATCCATACACTTCTAAAAGCTTGTGACCTACGATGTGCGGCAACTTCCCATAAGCAGGACCTGTTCCCAAGTTTACATTAGGTTCACGGAAGTAGATAGGCTTTAACTGGGCGTGAGTATCCGTAATGTGCAGCAAACGTACTTTGCCCTTCATTGGCAAGTTATACATATCCATTGTTGCTGCAGTACCTGTTTTCTTGGTTCCTGACATAGCGCTGGCTGTACCGGGTAACATACCGGCAGCTGCCGCCATTGACATGACGTGTAAAAATTCACGACGATTTAAAGACATAGGTCTCTCCACTTTTAGTTACAAAAATTCTGCTTCTGCAGAAATGACGAATAATTATCTAAGCCCTAAAAATCCAAGCCTATTGCGGAATCCAAGAGCTTAAATTGTAAAAAACTTAATTTTTAAAGTTTAATAAATTCAATTTAGAAGTCAAATTAACTAACTTAATGACTCAAACAATATTTTTTATAAGCATTTGCTAATATTAACAATCCTGCCTTAACCCACCCACTTGCGAGCATTTCTAAACATTCGCATCCAAGGGGCATCTTCCAACCATGCGTCAGGATGCCATGAGTTCTGTACAGTACGGAAGACACGCTCAGGATGCGGCATCATAATGGTGACTCGGCCATCAGGCGTGGTCAACCCTGTGACGCCTGCCTCTGAGCCATTGGGGTTTAGAGGATAACGCTCAGTGGAGTTGCCAGCTGTATCGACATAACGCACACCTACTAATCCCTCCACTTGACTGAGGTCTCCCCCCTCTGCAAACTGTACACGCCCTTCACCATGCGCCACGGCAACTGGAATCCGTGAACCCGCCATGCCCTCTAATAAAATAGATGGACTTTGCTCAATCTGCACCAAAGAGAAACGTGCTTCAAACTGTTCTGACTGGTTGCGAACAAACTTTGGCCAACTCTCTGCACCGGGGATAATCTCTTTTAGGTTAGAAAGCATCTGACAGCCATTACAAACCCCAAGAGTAAAGGTATCTTCTCGTTGGAAGAATTGGCTAAACTGTGCTCTTGCCTGCTCATTAAACAGAATAGAGTTAGCCCAACCTCGACCCGCACCCAGTACATCCCCATAGGAGAAACCACCGCAAGCCACTAGGCCTTTGTAATCGGCAAAATCCACCTGACCATTCAGCACATCAGACATATGGATATCCACTGCATCAAAACCAGCCTTGGTGAAAGCAGCCGCCATCTCTTGCTGACCGTTCACCCCTTGCTCACGCAAAATGGCCACTTTAGGTCCAACCCCAGTGGCAATATAAGGAGCAGCAATGTCCTCATTCGGATCAAAGCTGGTCTCTGCAGTAAGCGCTGTATTTTCATCTTGATCAATCAGCTCAAATGCCTGTTTTGCACACTCTGCATTGTCACGTAAAGCCTGCATCCGATAGCTGGTTTCAGACCACCACTTTTGTACCTGCTTACGAGGTAGATCTAGCAACACCTCTTCCCCTTTCAGTACTCGAATCTGATCATTGTCATTAGGTACGCCAATCCAGTGTGCCAAATCAGCCAGATCAAAGGCATTCAATACAGCTTCCACCTCTGCTCGATGGCTCCGTTTTACCTGGCAGACTACACCAACTTCTTCACTAAACAAGATAGCGGCAGAATCGCCCGACAAACCACTGATGTCTAAATCGACCCCACAGTGGGCAGCAAAAGCCATCTCAGCCACAGTCGTATAAAGTCCACCATCTGCACGATCATGGTAGGCTAACAACAGCTCTTGTGCATTCATCGCTTGAACCGCATTAAACAGGGCTTTAAGCTTGGCCGGATCTTCCACATCTGGAGCAACATCTCCAATCTGATTATAAACTTGAGCCAAACAACTTCCACCAATGCGGTTTCTACCTGCTCCCAAATCAATCAACAGCAACTCTGTCTCACCTAGATCTGTTCTTAACTGTGGTGTTACTGTTTTGCGCACATCTGAAACGGGGGCAAAGGCGGTAATATTCAATGAAACAGGGGAGGTTACCGCCTTTTCTTCTCCGTTCTCCTGCCAAACCGTTTTCATAGACATGGAGTCTTTACCAACCGGAATCGCAATATCCAAAGCCGGACAAATCTCCATACCCACCGCTTCGACTGCTTCATAAAGCGCCGCATCTTCTCCAGGATGACCTGCCGCTGCCATCCAGTTGGCTGAGAGCTTAATATCCGAAATGTGTTCAATCTTAGCCGCCGCTACATTAGTAATGGCCTCTGCCACCGCTAATCTAGCTGATGCCTTAGGATTAATTAAGGCGACTGGTGGGCGCTCACCCATAGCCATCGCTTCACCGGTGTAGCCAAAATAGTCACTACAGGTGACCCCTACATCGGCAACGGGTACTTGCCACGGCCCCACCATCTGATCCCGTACAACCATACCGGTAATGGAACGGTCACCAATAGTGATCAGGAAGGTTTTATCCGCAATCGTCGGGAGCTTCATTAACCGCTCTACAGTCTCCTCCAAATCCAGCACTGCGGTTTCAAAGCCGGGTTGAGGAACTGGACGAGAAGTAACATCTCGTTGCATTTTGGGCGGTTTACCCAATAAAACATTTAACGGCATATCCACGGGGTTATTGTTAAAGTGGCTATCATGCACCACCAGTCGCTGTTCTTCGGTCGCTTCACCCACTACCGCATACAAACAACGCTCTCGCTGACAGATCGCCTCAAACTCAGCCAACTTTTCCGGATAAACCGCTAAAACATAACGCTCTTGGGACTCATTACACCAAATTTCCATTGGTGACATACCAGGCTCATCATTAGGGATTTTTCGCAACTCAATATAGCCACCTCGTCCGCTGTCATTCACCAACTCTGGGAAAGCATTTGAGAGGCCACCAGCCCCCACATCATGAATAGAAGCAATTGGGTTTTCATCACCTAAGTAAGAACAACGGTCAATCACCTCTTGGGCACGACGCTCCATCTCTGGGTTATCTCGTTGCACCGAAGCAAAATCTAAATCTTCTGAGCCACTGCCAGTATCCACGCTGGAAGCGGCACCGCCACCCAAACCAATCAACATGGCTGGTCCGCCAAGCACCACCAGTTTTGCTCCCACAGGAATCTCTTTTTTATGCACATGCGCTTCGCGGATATTCCCCAGTCCTCCTGCCAACATAATTGGCTTGTGATAACCACGAATCTCTTCCCCGTCATGGGTAATCAATGGGTTCTCATAGGTACGGAAATAGCCATTAATGGCAGGACGGCCAAACTCGTTGTTATAGCCTGCTGCTCCCAGAGGCCCTTCAATCATAATATCCAAAGCTGAAACAATGCGGCTAGGCTTACCATAATCATGCTCCCATGGCTGCTTAAAGCCAGGGATATTCAAGTTTGAAACGGTAAAGCCCGTCAAACCAGCCTTGGGCTTAGAGCCTCGACCAGTAGCCCCTTCATCTCGAATCTCACCACCCGAGCCTGTCGCTGCACCTGGAAAAGGAGAAATGGCTGTAGGGTGGTTATGTGTTTCTACCTTAATTTGGAAGTGTACCGGCTCCTCAGACACTTGGTACTGCTTGGTATCAACTTGAGGGAAGAAACGAGTCGCATTGGGACCTTTTAATACGGCTGCATTATCACTATAGGCAGAGAGCACCCCGTCAGAAAAATTGTGATAGGTATTGCGAATCATGCCAAACAAGGTGTTGGGTTTCGGCTGTCCGTCGATGATCCAATCGGCATTAAAAATCTTATGACGACAGTGCTCGGAGTTGGCCTGTGCAAACATCATCAACTCTGCATCGACTGGATTGCGCCCCAACTCTTTAAAGGCCGATACCAAGTACTCCATCTCATCTTCGCTTAGCGCTAACCCCAAGGTACGGTTAGCCTCTTGCAAAGCTTCCAATCCTCGACCTAGAACATCAATTTGGGTAAAGGGCTTGGGGGTTTGATGAGAGAACAGACTTTCAGCCTCGGTTACTTGAGTAATTACCTGCTCCATCATACGGTCGTGGATAAAAGGCAACACAGCATTGAGGTCTTCCACCCCTTCAATAAAATAAGCTATGCCATGCTCAATTCGTTGAATATGATCAATACCACAGGTGTGCATAATATCCGTGGCTTTAGAAGACCAAGGAGAGATGGTACCAGCTCTAGGCGTGACTATGCAGTCTGGCGTTCCACTCACCTGAACCTCCTCCTCACACCCATTGAGCAAAATGCTCAAATGTGCCCGCTCCTCTGGTGTTAAGGGCTGCGAAGTCTCAATAAAATAAATATGGCGAGAGACCAACTTTTGAATGGGTGTAACAGTTTGAATTTCTGAAAGAAGTTGATTTAAGCGATATTCAGAATGTGCTGGATTTCCCCAGATTGTCTGCATAGTTATGTCCTGTTTTTAATGCGCTGTAACTCCCCAGGTTACGCCCCAAACGCACCATATCTGCATTGATGTGATGCGCTTCAGAAGTAATCTAGAAGTTACAGGATATTTTGATTACTGGCTATTTAAAAAACCCAAAACCTTAAAAATATAGACTTGTTGTTGATCAGTTAAGCCGCCGGCTTGATCTTCTTCACGCTCTACCTCTAAAAGCTGCAACGTATTGGTTTGTACACTATCTTGTACTGGTTTCTCTTCAGCAACTTTTAGGGTAAACAACAGTTGTTCAGGCAGGACTGGGGATTTTGATTTGGAAAAAAGTCGATCCAACAATCCACCTTTATCTTGGCTTAAATTCTTAGGTGGCTGCACCCATAGCTGATGGCGAGCTTCATCAATTTTTAACAAACGCCAACCGGCACGATAAAGCATGGCTTTGGCGTAAGTCCAAGCCACATTAAATGGAGCTTTAATCAGTACCCCCTGAAGCACCTTTTGCTCATTGCCATCTTGATTAGTTTCAGCAAAGTCTGGGGTCACTAAATGCTGAGTTACCTCAATCTGCTTAAAGGCCTCATTAGCCGTTACGCCTAAGAAAACCAGTGCTTGATACAAGGCTTCAGCTTCCAGTTCAGGGCTATATGGGTATGCAATCCACTGATCTGTATCACCATCATCTTTTTGATAAAGCACATGATCATAAAAGTAAAGTCGCACCACACCCTTTTGCATGTCAGACTCCACTCGTGCCGTTAAACGGTCATAAATCCCTTCAGCTTTCTCAGGCCGCCAACTATTCAACAGACGAGTTAAAGGGCCTTGAGCATCAATGGGTGCCAGCTCAATTCGTGCCTTATATTTAGTGCGCACCACCCCTAGGGTCTTGTCTACTTCGCTAATCTCAAACCCTAAAGAAATCAAAAAGCTCTGTACATCTTTCCATAATTGAGCCACCTGTTTGGACTTTTCACCTGCTGATGCTTTAGGGAGCGGAACCTCTATCCAACGCTCAGAGAGGTTCGTTTTTACCTTCAGTCCATTAAATTGGCGAACTGGAATATCCTCTACCACGCCACTCTCATTTGTTGGGCGTAACAGCTTAGAAAGCTCTTGCTGATTTTGAGACGGTGAGATCAGGTCTGGTGGCACTTCCAGAGAAGGTTTTAGGGTCTCTTTGGTTTGGCGATAATCGTCCTCATCTCCTGCCAACGCAGTCTTCACGTTATCATTGGTATTGGAAGTGGTGGCACAGCCTCCTAAAGTTGAGAGACCAGCTGTAAAGACGCTCCATTGAATTAGGGTAGACAAAGTAGTTCTTTTCAGCATTATAAAGCCCCAACTTGTTTCAAGGCGGCAGCAATGGTAGGGCGATGAATCTCTGAAAGCTCAGTTAAAGGCAACCGAATTCCTTTGCGAATTTTGCCCATCTCATACAGTGCCCATTTCACAGGGATAGGGTTAGATTCCACAAACATAACTTCATGCAAGCCAGCAATTTTAGCGTCCAAAGCTCTCGCCTCATCGGCATGCCCCTCTAAGGCTAAAGTATAAACTTCATGCAGCTCTTTTGGGAGCACATTCGCTGTTACTGAGATACCACCGTGCCCCCCCAGCAGGATAAACTCCACAGCTGAACCATCATCTCCTGTATAAAGATCAAACTCAGGATCGTCCACCAGCTTTTGAATTTGCTTTAGGCGATCTAAATCCCCAGTTGCCTCTTTAATACCGATGATATTCTCCACTTTTGCCAAACGGGCAACGGTTTCAGACAACAAATCACAGGCCGTACGTCCTGGAACATTGTAAAGAATTTGTGGAATATCAACAGATTCTGCAACCTTCTTATAGTGCTGATACAACCCCTCTTGTGTCGGTTTATTATAATAAGGGGTCACCAATAGACACGCATCTGCCCCCACTCCTTTAGCAAAGGCTGTAAGCTCAATGGCTTCAGAGGTAGAGTTTGCACCCGTGCCCGCTATAACCGGTACTCTGCCAGCCACCTGCTTTACCGTAAAAGCCACCACCTCACCATGCTCTTCAAAATCTAAGGTGGCAGACTCACCGGTAGTTCCCATAGATACAATGGCATCGGTGCCCGACTCAATGTGCCACTCAATTAACGCCTCCAGTGCTTCAAAATCCACCGCACCGCTTTCCAACATAGGCGTGACCAACGCTACCATACTGCCTCTAAACACGTTCCCATACTCCAAATAGACCGTAAAAAAGTAATCTTACCTGTTCACCCTATCGACTTCAAGCTCAATACAGGCTATAAAGTTATCATTTCTCTCTTATGTCTCACTTGCACAAAGGTCTCGATAAAAAATTAACCCAAAAACTTTCAAAACCCTCCGTTTTTCTTGCATACTACTTTTGTAATTAACCATAAAATGGAGAACTACATGAGCATACAAATTGGTGACACCTTGCCAGAATTTTCTCTCCCTGCTACCTCAGGGCGTACGATTACCCCAGAAGACTTTAAAGGACACTTTACCGTCCTTTACTTCTACCCCAAAGACAACACCCCCGGGTGCACCACCGAAGGAGAAGAGTTCACTGAGCTCTATCCAGAGTTTCAAGCTCTCAATTGTGAAATTTTTGGCGTCTCTCGTGATTCGGTGCGCAAACATGAAAACTTTAAAGCCAAATATAACTTTCCCTTTGATCTCATCTCAGATGAAGAGGAAATCCTATGCAAACTACTTGATGTGATTAAGCTCAAGAAAAACTATGGCCGAGAATATTACGGTATTGAACGCAGCACCTTTTTACTTGACCCAGAAGCCAAAATTATCCATGAGTGGCGAAAAGTGAAAGCCGCAGGCCATGCCCAAGCGGTATTAGACACACTTAAAGCCGTGTAGTCGGTAACATCACCATGACAACACAAAACAGTCAAAAAACAAAAATCTTTATCTTAGACACCAATGTACTGATGCACGACCCGATGGCGCTATTCAATTTCGAAGAGCATGACATTTTCCTGCCAATGACCGTGCTAGAAGAGTTAGATGCCAATAAAAAAGGGATGACTGAGGTCGCTCGCAATGCTCGAGAAGCCAACCGTCTGATTGACGAGATAGTCTCTGACGCCAGCTTTGATGAGATTAAAGCTGGCTTACCCTTAGAGCGAATTCATCCAAAAATGGATAATGTTCCACAGCGCCTTGGAAAACTTCTATTTGAAACAGAACCGCTCAAAGCAGAACTGCCATCAGAACTCCCCACCCACAAAGCAGACAACCACATTATTTTGACTGGGTTTGCCTTGAAAGCACAATACCCAGAATACTACATTACTTTGGTCACCAAAGATATCAATATGCGGGTAAAAGCCTCAACCGTAGGACTTCACTCTGAAGACTACTACAACGACCGAGTGATAGAAGATGCGGATTTGCTCTATAAAGGCTGGGAAATGTTACCAGAGGACTTTTTTTCTCAGCACGCTAAGGATATGAAGTCATGGAAAGACAGCAGTGGCCGCACTTTTTATGAGTTAGCCACTGATGAAGAGACGCTCTGGTACCCCAATGAATGCCTTATTAGCAAAAATGATTCTGGCTTTAGTGCTATTGTCCGCAAAGTGGAAAATGGAAAAGCCTTACTGGAGTATATGCAGGACTACACCCAGCATCCAGTCTGGGGAATTTCGGCTCGCAACCAAGAGCAGAATATGGCACTTAATGTGTTAATGGATCCTGATATTGACTTTGTTTCTCTACTGGGAGCAGCTGGAACGGGTAAAACCCTATTAACCCTTGCCGCAGGCCTTGCCCAAACTTTGGATGATAATTTCTACAATGAAATTATTATGACCCGAGCCACTATTCCCATCGCTGAAGACATTGGCTTCCTTCCCGGTACAGAAGAGGAAAAAATGACCCCTTGGATGGGGGCACTAATGGACAACTTGGAGGTACTTACCCATTCAGAAGACACTTCTGAGTGGGAAAAGGATTCTACTCAAGAAATTCTTGCCAAACGTATCAAAATCAAATCCATGAACTTTATGCGAGGCCGTACCTTTCAAAACAAGTTTATCATTATTGACGAAGCACAAAACCTCACACCTAAACAGATGAAAACCCTTATTACTCGTGCAGGACTTGGGACAAAAATGGTCTGCCTTGGAAACCTTAGCCAAATCGACTCTCCCTATCTCACCGAAACGACCACTGGACTGACCTATATTGTAGACCGGTTTAAATCATGGGAACACAGTGCACATATTACCCTTATTCAAGGAGAGCGCTCACGGCTGGCAGAGTTTGCATCCAATAATCTTTAGAGAATGTAAAAAGCCGCATTACTGCGGCTTCTCTATATATTTTTTGTTTAACACAATTCTAAGCAGTTAGATTAATAGCTAACATTGTTCCCGTAAAATTTCTTTTCTTCTTCCGTCGGCACTTTAAAGCCACTCTCAATCGCTTTTTGTGTGCAATACTCCACTGCAAAATCCAAAAGCTCACCCACAGCTCGGTGGCGGAATTTATGTTTTTGTCGTACATGAGAGAATGGACGCTTAATCGGAGGGTCTAAAGGAATGCCTTTCAAAGTACCCAATTGAAGCTCTTTATTGATGGTGGTTCGAGAAACAATGGCTAAGCCCACACCAGACTCAACCGCCATTTTCACAGATTCAGGACTTCCCAGTTCCAAGACAAGGTTTAAATCACTGTAGGACAATCCCTGTTCACGAATATATTTATCAATAACAGAACGAGAACCAGACCCCTCCTCTCGAGAGATATAGGGATATTTTCTAACCTCATCAATAGAGACCTTTTCTCGATTGGCCAGTGGATGATCAGGAGGGCAGATTAACTGCATTTCATCTAACCGGCACACATGCACTTCAAGGTTCTTGTTGTGCACAGGGGCTTCCACCACCCCTAAGTCAATCATATTATTCTCTACCATAGAGACAATGGCATCGGTATTGCCAACCTGTAGGCGGATGGAAACATCGGTAAACTCTTTTTTAAAGGCTCCTAACAAGCTCGGCAACATATATTCTGCAATGGTGGTGGATGCACCTATTACCAAAGAGCCAGCCACTTCTCCGGTCAACTCTCGAACTTCATTATTCATTTTTTCATAATATTCGAGAATTTTGTCTGCATACTCATATACCACTTTACCCGCTTCAGTTAGAGTAATTTTGTTATGAGCACGATCAAACAGCCGCGTATCAAAGCTGTCCTCCAACTGCTTTACCTGAAAAGTGACTGCAGGCTGCGTCATATGTAAAATTTCTGCCGCCTTGGTGAAGCTCATCACCTTTGAAACTGTATGGAACACCTGTAAACGTCTATCTGCCATGCTGACTGCCTTTGTTGCTTGTTCAAACTTGAATAAGCGTTGAAAAAACCGAATGTTCTGCGTGAAAATGCTATTTATCATAGTCCAACACAACGCATCGGCAATAAATAAAATTTAGAGTAGGAATATAAGACCTTAATGACTAAAAGTCAAAAAATATGATAAATTTATAATTTAATAATACACTGATATGGTGCCGTAAAAGTATTAGACACCCTATAGTAAAGTTCTTTATTTTACATCTTTTAACTGTGCCAACTGTTGCTCAATCTTCTGCAATTTTAGCATCACTTCTGACTGTTGAATTTGTTCAATTCGATCGATTTTTTCTTCCAGTCGACTCAATTCTGCTGCTAGTTTTTCCCGGCTCAACTGATGAAATTCTTGAATATCCTTATCCAGCCCCCCGAATTCCTGCTCAATTTTCTGTGCATTAAGGGCCTTTAAGCTATGCTCTAAACTGTCTACTTTAAGCGTGACATGACTTAAAATTCGGGCAATATGCGCCTCATTTTTTTGCTCCTGCGCTATCAACTTGATATAGACCTGTTTCACATAATCTAAAATCTCATGCTCAGTACGCTCTTGATCCTCTCCCACTAAAAAAGCAGAAATATTCGCCGTTATAATAGAAAATAGAATTACCCCAAACAGTATCATCAACGCCCCAAATTCTCGACCATATTCGGTTTTAGGCACAATATCTCCGTAACCTACAGTGGTAATGGTCACTAAGGCATACCAAAGCGCGTCACCAAATTCAGTCCCCTCTATATAGGAAAAAATCACAGCTGAAACCACTAAGAAAACGACGGATACTAACAAAAATTTGCCAAAACTGTTTTTAATTAAAATTTTGGCTAACACATCAAATAGGTTAAACACTACACGAATAAACAGCACCAGTCTTAAAGCTCGAATAATAACTACCCAGTCCCCCTGCCACTTGAAGATAGGTGCTGCTAAAATCACTATGGAAAAATTTAGCCAATTATTGCGAAAGTAACGCCAACGACTATCCACCAAGGAAATGCCCGCCAAAAACTCTAGGGTAAACACCATCCAAATCCAATCATCTACCCACTGCAAACTCTGCTCATGGTCAGGCGTGATCCAGAAGGAAAGCAGCTCCACCACCACTAATACCAGGGATAAATTAACTACATGGCTAAAAAACTGCCCAACCTTTCTTACCCGAGGGTTTTCATTTGGGTGAACACCCTGAATTCCCAAAATGGCTTCTACTCGACATCTAATATGCCTATCCTGTTTCTGTTCCATCAAATTCCATCTATATCATTTTATGGCTTGGCTAATTGCGGCAAGGGCTCTCGACCATATAACGCCTCTTCAATCAACCAATGCTTAACAGGCGATAAGCGACTTAACACAGGCATCAAATGTTGTCTCAGCTTAGACTTTAAACCAGGCTTTTGTGCGAACAGCCCATCAAAAAACTCCATAGAGCGTTGCACAACCGCATTATCACCTCGCCGCCAGCGCTCATATTTACGCAAATTGGCAAAGCTAGCATAAGGAAGCTGTTTTTTATCTGCATGGGTCACTGTTTCAATCAAGGCCGCTGCATCTAGTAGCCCTAAGTTCACGCCTTGTCCTGCTTGCGGATGAATCGTATGTGCTGCATCCCCTACCAGAGCCAAACCTGATTTTACATAGTGTTGTGCATGGCGACGCACCAAAGGAAACGCCCCTCGCTCTGCCACCTCAACCACCTGCCCCAATCGCCCGCCCGAAGCTTCTGTGACCGCTTGAGCAAAGTCTTGATCTGACAAGTTCAATGCCCACTGCATTTTTTCCAAAGGCAGATACCATGCAATAGAGCTGACATTTTGTGACATTGCCAAAAACGCAAAAGGACCATCAGGCGTATAACGCTGCCAACAGCTGTCTTGATGCGATTCTTCAGTTTTAACACACCCCACCACTGCACACTGCTGATAGTCATGGGTATCAAGCCCTATATTGGCCAACTGCCGTATCTGAGAGAAAGCACCATCAGCCCCCACAACCAAGTGAGCGGTGACTTTGCCCTGTTTTTTCATTCTTAAAGAGACTATTGGCTGGCAGGACTGAGAATTTTGGACTTTTTCTGCTGAATTTTGTGGCAAAGTTAAGGTTTCAATTTCATCATCCAATAGAAATTCAATGTTTTTGTTCGCTTCACACTGCTCCCAAAGTGCGGCTTGAATAACGCAGTTCTCCACCACATAGCCCAAATTAGGAGCGCCCACCTCTGCGGCTGAAAGCTGGGTCTCTTCCCCCCCCATACTCTCCCAAATATGCATGGCCACAAAAGGGTGACTGCGTCGTGCTTCAATCCCTGACCAAGCCCCCAAGTTACGTAAAATATTTTCGGATGCCCTTGTTAAAGCACTTACGCGTACCTGAAACGACTCTTCATCCGACCACTCTAAATTAGGCGGCTGCTTTTCTATCACCAACACCTTTAAATCATTTTGCGCTAGACCCAAGGCGGTGGCTGCACCCACCATGCCGCCACCCACGACAATCACATCATAATCGGTTTTCATCTTTATTCCTTTATTGCGCCTGCGCGCCTCGCATGGCAAAACGGGCAAAGCGTTTTTTTAAAGGAGGCAATGCTTGGACTGCCATTAAACCTAAACCACGCAAATGCCCAACGATTGGAGAAGGGGCTTGAAAAATCTGGATCAAGCCATCGGTCATGCCCATTATCTTTTCATGGTCAATTCGTCTCTGAGCAGCATAGCGTTCCAATAAGTCCGGCTGACCTATATCTTCCTGGTTGGACGCCAACTGCAAAAACTCTGCGACATCTCGAATCCCCAAATTCAGCCCCTGTGCCGCCACAGGGTGTTGCGTATGGGAAGCATTCCCCATCAATACCGCTCGCCCTTGTGTCATCTGCGGAACATAGCTCTCTTTTAACGGATAAGCCACACGAGGGCTAATGGCTGTAAACCTTCCCAGCCGCTCCCCCATCTTCTCTGCAAAGGCCTGCATAAACTGCTCATCATCCATCGCAAGATAGCTTTCCACCGCTTCTTCAGGGCAGACCAAAACCGCTTTACTGGCGTGCCCGCCCATAGGCAGCAAGGCCACTGGACCATCAGTAGTAAATCGCTCAAACGACCATCCTTGTGTCGGCTGCTCGGTTTCAATTCTGGCAATAATGCCAAAGGCGTGATAAGACTTCTCTTCAATAGGCAGCCCCAGCACCTTTCGCACTTGGGACTGAGTACCGTCCGCTCCTACTAACAGCTTAGCTGAAACCGTATTGACTCTTTCAGAAGAGACTACCTCAACAGTTACCTCATCGCCTTGCGCTTCAAAGTCCACCACTTTTGCAGGTCTCATCACTGTGACCTCTGGCTGAGACCTCACCGCCTGCCATAACACCTGCCCTAAATCACTGGCAGTAATGCTATAGCCTAAAGCAGGCACAGAGAGCTCTCGAGCATGAATTTTGGTCACCCCAAAATAGCCTTTTTGTGACACATGCACATGCTTAATCGGTTCTACAAAGGGCAACAGTGCTTGCCAAATACCCAACTTTTGAAAAACCTCTTGAGATCCCAGCGTTAACGCCAGCACCCGACCATCAAAGGAGCTATTTTCTGCTTTCTCTTCGGGTAGCGCTTCCACCAAGGTTACCTTTCGACCTTGCTGTGCCAACCCCAGAGCCAGCATCAACCCAACAGGGCCACCGCCAGAAATCATGGCATCTTGACTCATTCCATCTCTCCTTTGCCCAAGTCCCTACTTAGAAACTGGATATAGGGTGCCTGACCTTGTTCGCTAGGCGTTTACAAAAAATTTTAGCTTCACCCTTAGGTTAAGCGGATATTTTTTGTGAATGCATAGCGGGCAAGGGTGGGTACACTATGCCAGCTTTCTAAGTGGGGATTTGGGCCGTGTTCATAAACTCCTCAATCTCATCAACAGTACGCGGCAAGCCTTGGGTCAACACCTCACATCCTGACTCAGTCACCAGTACATCATCTTCAATCCGAATACCAATACCACGCCACTGCACTGCCACTTCTGTCTGTTCAGGGGCAATATAAAGCCCAGGCTCCACTGTCAACACCATTCCAGGCACCAACGTCCGCCACTGGCCTTTAACCTTATAAGCCCCTACATCATGCACATCCATCCCCAGCCAATGACCAGTACCATGCATAAAATAGGGTTTATAAACCTCCTCTTCCAGTAATTTTTCCAAATCCCCTTGCAAAATCCCCAGCTCAATCAGACCTTGGGTAAGGATACGGCAACTGGTTTGATGCAACTCATCATAACTCACCCCTGGACGAATTACCGCTATGACCGCTTGCTGTGCTTTGAGCACCAGTTCATAAAGCTGTTTTTGTGGTTGGCTAAATTTACCCGATACCGGAAAAGTGGTTGTAATGTCCCCCGAGAAGCCTGCCAACTCTGCCCCTGCATCCACTAAAACCAGCTCACCAGCCTCCAAGGCATCTGAGTTTTCCGTATAGTGCAGAATGCAAGCATTCTCCCCACAGGCGGCTATGGTGCCAAAAGCGACTCGAGGGGAGTTGAGTCGTTTAAATGTGTACTCCACCTCTGCCTGCAACTGCCGCTCTGTTTGCAGCTTTTTGACTTCACGCATGGCCGCCAAGTGCCCCTGCACTGTGATTTGGGCAGCCTGCCGCATTAAGTCAACCTCTTCATCAGACTTAATCAATCGCTGCTCATGAAGCACTGCATCCAAGTCTGATAACTGCGTTGGCGTTGCCACCCCTTTGCGAATCAAAGGCTTTAACTCTGCCAACCATTGGACAAAGTGCCCTGCCCACTCTTCAAACTCCGAGAAGCTGACATACACCTGTTCAACCCCAGCCAGAAAATTGCTGGCCTCTTCATCTAAAGTATCAATTTCAAAAGCCTTATCTACCGCTAAAGCGCTAGGTGCGGCTTCTACCCCCAAGCGTCGTCCCTGCCAGGTCTCCTGCTCAGGATCTTTAGGGCGCAAAAACAGCCAACTTTCTTCAACTGCCCCCTGCTCCACATCCTGCACTTTTCGTAACACCAGAACGGCTTCCGGCTCTTCAAATCCAGTGAGATACCAAAAATCACTACGAGGGCGGAACTCATACTCCACATCTCGGTTGCGAGTCTGCTCCTCACCAGAATAGACACAAACACAACTGTTCTCCGGTAGAGCGGCTAAAAGTTTGGCACGGCGTTGTTGATAGGTTTCTAGGCTTAGCATAATGTAATCACTCAGTGTATAGTGGCATTTTGAGGACGCACACTCTCTTGGGCTAAGTCAGCCTTGCTAGGATCCATAATGGGCTGCCCTTTTTTAGGGTTCAACTCCTCATTCACCATCAAGGTTCCCATGCGGATAAACTCTAAAACTTCCATTAAAGCATTTTCAGACTCAATGCCATCATCATCAGCCAAATCTGACACATCTAGCCGAGCAATCTCCGCCATATCCTCAAGAAATTCCTGCACTTCTGGGCTGGCTTTAGACACATCTTTTTGTGACAGTCCTATTCCATATAAAAAACCCTCTGCCCACTGAGCCAGTAAAGCCGCACGAAACATCATATCCTGATCATCATCGGGCAAACACAAATCAAACTCAAAGCCTGGACTATTTAAGCCATTCTCCGTCGCCAGATAGAGCTGATGCAAGGTTTTCAATAGCGACTCTTTAATCTTCTTCACGCCGGCTTCTTGTAGCAGTTTTTTAATCCAAGCCGACTCGCTTACCTCTCCTGCACCACAAATCAACCCTGCCAACATCCCCTGTAAAAAACTTGGGGACTCCAACTCCGAATAACCACTTAAAGTTTCATTAATCTCTTCAAAATTCATCTTT
>CAYOOU010000002.1:5068-36325 GCA_964405635.1 uncultured Piscirickettsiaceae bacterium | reverse complement strand
TTTGAAACTTTTTTATCTTTTGTGGGTTATTCCCTAGTTATCCACAAGGTTATGCTCTATTCGTTAGTTTTCAATCAGCTCTTTCTCTACACTTCTGGATTTAATTACGGGCTTATCCCAATCTCCACGAATCTTGTATTGATAGGTAACCAAGTCTTCATTGATTTCTGGAATATTTTTTAGCAAAGTAAAGGTAAGTATGGCTGTGACGGGATTAACTGCTCCAACAAACGCTGCAATGGTTGCCAGTGAACTGCCCACTGCGGGTGTCACATCTGCATCAAGATGAAACTTTTTATGGATCAAATCAATTTGTCCCCACAATTTTGCACGAACAGAGGGCGCATCTAACCTAAAATCTTTCAGTTTCAATATCCCCTTCTCAATCATACCTGAGGTTTCAATCACTGAATAAGCCAACCCTTCGCTGGTCACATCTGAAAGATCTAAGCTTAAACGCCGAATAATTGAGTTAATACTTAAAAGCCCTAACAGTCTGGCTACACCCGGCTCTACATCTTTAATCACGCCATCATCAAATCGCACATTTAGCTGACCATGCAATCCCTCAAGGCTAAAGCACTGCGGCCCACCTGCCCAATTTCCTTCTAAATTTAAAACGGCTTTTTTTCCTTTAATCCCTTTTTCAATATCCAGCATACGGCTAAAATCCGTTACACTTTTTGAGCGAATGGCTATTTTCAAACGACTTTTCTGAGTAGCATAGAGCCACTGATAGTTACCTGTTCCGTTCGCCTTGCCATAACGGAAGTTCAATCCCTTTAGTAATAGAGCAACTTGGGTCGGCTCAATATCAAATCGAACCTGATTAAATCTCCGCTGCCCCCACTGTATATCTTTCCCTTCAAAGTGTATTGGAGAGAGTAGCAATGGCTCTTGGACTGCAAAAGGAAACTGGCAGGACTGGGGAATTTGAGGCTTTTCTGCAGATTTTGTAGCTTCTGGTAGTTGAATGTGTAATTTATTGGTTTGCAAAAACCACTTCCCTTCTTTTTTTAACCCTTGAATATCAATCTCATTCGAGTTGCCAAGCTTAAAAACTAGTCGTTGATCAGGTAAATCTTGCAAGGTAAAGCGTATATTGTGATAAGCATGTGTTTTAAACTGCACAGAATCAAAACTCAGCTCTGAAGGAGCAAAGGTTATTGGCCATTCCTGCTTACTCTCTGAAACCGGAATCAAGGGTTTAACCTCAGACCACCTCTGTAACCAACCATCAATATCCAACTGTTCAAGGCGTCCTTTAAACTGAACCCCTTTGACTTCCTCCAAACTCTTAGGCAGAACTTGCTCACCAATGGCAATGGAAAGCGCTTGAATAACCTCTGCATTGGATCCCTCGTCTTTTTGAAATTTAAGCAACCCTTTGGCTTTGAGCTTTTTCCCTACCTCAAACGCCAGCTTTCCATCTGCTTTTTGCTTTTCAAAGTACATCACCGCTGGGCCTGTTGAGAAAAAGCTTTGATCTAAGGGCGCTGGAAGCCTTGAGTGAAACTTATCAAAGCCAATTTGAGTCTCCATTTTAAACGGCCGCTCATCATAGGGAACAGTGACTTGATGTTGCCAGTTGAGATAACCCGCCACCACCTGACTCGTCTTAGGCATCTCCAATGCCCCTTTAGCGAAGATAACAATTTGATTCTGTTTAGAGTCTGTTTCTATTTTGGCTGAAAAAGGGGCTTCCATTAAGGTACCCACCAAATTTGGTGCTTTGACTTCTTTATTATGAATCGTCAGTTTCCCTTCAATACCTTTTAATGCTAATCGGTTATAGAGAGTTAAATCCACTTGATTAAAAGAGACTGCAGCTTGGACATCCGTCTCTCTTTTGGCAAATCCATGGACAGGCACCCAGATTTTTTTTAGATCCACCCCCACTTTGCCAGAAAGTTGTGCATCCTGTTGTAAAAAGTCCTCCAGCCCAATTTTTTTCGCCAAAGGGCTGTTCAATAACAACTGCTGTGCCTCTGCTGCATCGCCCTCTACCCCTCCTTGGATATCTACTGCAATATCCTCTTGCCCCAAGTTTGCAATCACCACTTTTACCTTAGAGGCTTGCAACCCCATTAGCTTTGCCACAGGCGTGGTAATGGTTAAATCATAAGGGTGGAAATTCAAGTGTGCTGTAAAGTCGGTTAAGGCTGGCCAGTCAGGTTGGAATTTTAAAGTGGTGTTTTGAATGTCTGCCGTAGCATTGAACTGCCCGCCCCCATCTTTAAAGGGAAACTGTTTTAAGTTGCCAGAGAGTTTTGCCTCAACCTGAATCTGTTCTCCAGCCACCAAACTCTCCTTAAGCCACTGTTGCAAATCCTTTGGCATTAGGGGATAAGGTAGTAAATCCTTCACCTGTTGGAGGTTTTGTGGCGATGCCGATAACACCCCCTTTTGCACCTGCATGCCTTTAGATTGCCAACTAAGCTGAAAGGGAATGTCATTGACCTTAAAACGAGTAGATGGCAAACTCAATTGTTGGCCTTGGTCGCTCCAAACAAACTGAATCCCTCCCTGCAAATTCAATGCTAAAGGATTCTCAAACACCCGAGGATATTGAATCATTATCGGCTTAACCATCTTCAACCTGTACTGCTGCCCCAGCTTTTGCAGAAGGGTTTGCTTCAATTCCACACCGGGATAATCCATCAAAGGCGGTAGAGAGAGCTGATTAATTTGAAGGTTAAGGTTATCAAGATTCCAGCTTTGTCGGTTTAAGCCAAACTCAATAGACTCAATATCGATATGCGGTGGTTGTTTAGCCAAAGTTTTGGCCGGTACCTTTAGATAGACCTGTAATGCCTTTTGCACAATCGGCTCAAAAGGGGCTGAGTTGAAGGTGCTCATTTTAAACTGAAAAGAATCTGGACTGAGTACCACCTCTGCCAAATCTTTATGGCCAATATAACGGTTATCAATCCTCAAGTTTTCCAACAAAAAGTGGTGAGCACGATCTTGTAACCACTGCACTTGAACAGCCAAACTTTTGGGTAGAATCTGATCTTGCTGGATTTTGGGCCACTGCAATTGTTGTAGGTGCACCAAAGTGGTTACAGCCACCAGTTTGCGCTCCTTAATCTCTGCCTCTCCATCAACAGCCATCTGCCCTACGGGAAAGATTGCTTGCTGAGCCTTAGACAAAAGGGGTTGAATCCATTGCAGATCTAGTGGCTGGCGAAACTGCCAGCTAAATTGCCCATCAGAGACCAACCCAGCCTCACTAGCGTTGAGGTCGCCTTGAAAAGAAAGACAGGCCACTGGGTCATGCTTGTTGGCCGATAAATAGAGCGACAAATCTCCATTCAGCAACCACTTCACCCCTAGCCGAGACTGTATCTGCTGAAAACTTAAAGTCACTGGAACGAGCGGCTGCTCATCGGCTGGCTGAATTTTGCTGGAGATATCAAAATTGGCAATGCTCATCTCTCGCCAAAGCTTTTTCGGCAATAAGTTGGCGATTTCCGCATCTTGAGAAGCCTGTTGATGATAAAAAGGGGGGATAGTTAACTGGGCATTGCGTAAAGTGAGGCTATCACCAATAAACAGTCCTGGTAAAAACAGCTGGTGTAAGTCAATATCAAAAACCAACTGCTCCGCCTGAAAATGAACGCCCTGCTGTTGCACTTTTAACTGAGTGGCTGAAACTTCAAAACCAAACCAGTTTTGCTGAATATTAGCCTGCTGATAAGAGAGTTCAATACCCAAATATTGCTGGATGAGCGCACTACTTTTTTGGGGGTAGCTTTGAAAAAAATAGACCGAACCTTGCACCAAAATAAACAACAACAGCAGAACCAGAACAACCAGTTCAAACAGCCACCACCCCCAATGCAAGATACGTTTCAACATGACCCTTACATCATCACTACATCATACTGCTCAGCAGTATAGCTACTCTCTGCTTGGAAGCGCACACTCTTATCCAAAAACGCTTCTAACTCTGCCACAGCACTGGACTCTTCATCCAAAATATAATTCACCACAGGTTCTGAGGCAATCACACGATAGCTGTCCGCTTCAAAGGACTTGGCCATCCGAGTAATTTCTCGAAAAATCTCATAGGCCACGGTTTCTGCTGTTTTAGTGGTGCCCCGACCATTGCACACTGCACAAGGCTCACACAGCGTGTGCTCCAAGCTCTCTCGGGTGCGTTTACGCGTCATCTCCACCAGGCCTAACCTCGAAATCTCACTAATCGAAGTCTTGGCTCGATCCTTTTGCAGTTCTTTTTCCAGTGCCAGTAGCACCTGCTCCTTATGTTGCGGCTCCTCCATATCAATAAAGTCTAAGATAATAATGCCGCCCAGGTTCCGCAACCGCAACTGCCGAGCAATCACTTGGGTCGCTTCCAAGTTGGTACGATAGATAGTCTCTTCTAAGTTTTTGTGGCCTACAAAAGCACCCGTATTGACATCAATGGTGGTCATTGCCTCTGTCTGGTCAATAATCAGATAACCACCTGACTTTAAATTCACCCGCTTTTGCAAGGCAGCTTGAATCTCCTCTTCAATATTATAGAGGTCAAAAATGGGGCGCTCTCCCGTGTAAAGCCCTACCTTATCCTTCAAATCAGTGACATACTGCTCCACAAATCGCTGCATTTTTTTATAAGTCTCTGTGGAGTCCACCCGCACCTTTTCAATCCGCTCAATGGATACATCTCTCAAAATGCGCAGATAAAGGGGCAAATCTTCATAAATCAAACAAGACTGAGAACACTTTTTGGCACGCTCAGCAATGCTTTGCCACAGCCGTTGCAAATAGAGCATGTCTGCCCGCAACTCATATAGGTTACATCCCTCTGCCACGGTGCGAACAATAAAACCGCCCACTTCAGCATCATACTCAGGCACCGATTGCGCCAATTCTCGAAGCCGTTGTCGCTCCTCATCACTCTCAATTTTTTGCGACACCCCCAGCACCTGCTCATTGGGCATAAACACCAGTAATCGAGAAGGAATGGTCACATGCATGGTCACCCTAGCACCTTTAGTCCCCAAAGGGTCTTTTACCACCTGCACCATCACTTGCTGCCCGGGTCGCAACAAGCGTTGAATATCTTCACACTCTTTGTCCACACCAGCAATCACTTTGGGACACACATCAGACACATGCAAAAAAGCGGCTCTCTCCAAGCCAATATTGACAAAAGCAGCCTGCATACCAGGCAATACTCGCTCCACCTTCCCTAGATAGATATTGCCTACCAACCCTCGTTTGTTGGCACGCTCAATCCACACCTCCTGCAACACCCCATTCTCCACCCAAGCCACTCGGGTCTCGCTGGGGGTCACATTCACCAGCATCTTTTCTTCATTACTCATCTTGATAAAACCCTGCTTCTTGTAACAGTTGACCCAATTCAAAAAGGGGCAACCCCATCACCCCTGAATAACTGCCTTCAATCTTTTCAATAAACTTAGTCCCCAGCCCCTGAATAGCATAGGCACCCGCTTTATCCTGTGGTTCACCACTCTGCCAATAGTTTTCCATCTCAGCATCGCTCATCTGCCGAAACCACACCTGAGTGCAATTTAACGCAGACCAAGCCGCCCCGTCCTTAACCACTGCTACGGCAGACAATACCTGATGGGACTTGCCAGACAGTTGTCGCCACATGGCAAAGGCATCCACTCGGTTTTTAGGTTTGCCCAACACCCTCCCCTCTGCCAATACCACCGTATCGCCTCCAATAATAAAACTGTCAGTGCCACTAACCTTATTAAACCCAGCGTATGCCTTCTCCACCGCCATACGCAATACAAAAGCCTCTGGCGACTCATGGGGCAAGCCCACCTCTTCAATAGGGGCAATCACTGGTTCTGCCTGCAAACCCAATTGAGCCAACAGTTCTAAACGACGGGGAGATTGAGAAGCCAAATAGATTTTTTTCATTTCTTCTTAAAATTCTAGTTATGATTTCTCTATTCTATCTCAAGGAGCCCTTTGCATGAGTGAGACGCGAGATAAAAATGAGATAAAGTTGTTCTGTTCAAGGCGGAAAGTGCAGGTAATAGCCTGCTATTACCAAGTTTTCCAACGCAGAACAGGGCAATTTTAGCCATTTTTAGCCGTGGACTCATCTCGTGCAAAGGGCTCTCAAATACAAAAAACTGAGGAAAAAGCCATGGATATTATTTTGCAAGAGCATAGCAAAGAACAGCTAGAGCAGATATTTCAAAACCACTATCTGTATGACCACCCGCTCTACTCATTGATGGCAGAAGCGACAAAAATTCCTTGGTTGCAATTTATTCCCAAGCAGTCATTAGAAAATAGAGAATATGCAGCCACCCTTTATGGTGAGATTCACAAAATTGCGTTCACACTCCAAGCCAAAGGTTATGGGCACTTTAATCTGGCAAAAATCGGCAATAAACTGCCCTACTACCATATTCATTTAGTATTTCGGAAAGAGGGAGATGAGGCTTGGCCCGATGCCATCTGGTGTCATGAGCCTTTACAAAAAGATGAAAAACAGCCTGAACGACTAAAGTCTGATTTAGCTGACTGTTTTATCGGAATCCATGGCTGAGCCTATCACCTTAGCAAAAGCTTCGACTAAATGAAGCGCTTTTCTCTCACTAAGGTCTGCCACCTGGTGACGGCAACTGGTGCCCGTTGCCACCAGAATATCCTCAGATTGCATTTGAGAAATGGCCGGTAGCAACGCTTGCCGAGCAATCTTTTCTGACACCTCATAGTGCCGATAACCAAAAGCCCCAGACATGCCACAGCAGCCACTCTCAATCACCTGCACCTGCTCAGCAATCAAAGCCAGCGCCTGCTCAACCTGCTTAGGCGACATCAGCGACTTTTGATGACAGTGCACATGTAGCCACACCTTTTTCAACTTGTTTTGCCCTATTAAACTTTTTTCCCCGTCAAACTCGGGGTTTTCAGCTAAAAACTGCAGCACAAAACTTTCAAAAGGCTGTGTTTTTGCCAAAATTCCCAGTCCTGCCATGCAATTTGAGGGGCAGGACTGGGAATTTTGGGATTTTTTCACACTTTTTTGTACTTTTGATTTCAATTCTGGAAACAAATCTGGCAGTTCATCCATTATGACAGAGATTTCTGAAGGCTCTAATCCCAATACTTTCGTCTCTGGGTAATGACTCACCTGTTCGGCTAACTCAGACAAGGCTGCTTTTGCCTCATCAAGCAACCCTTGGCTAATCAAGGCGCGTGGACTGGTGCGCATAAAGATAGGATGAAACACTATTCCCAACTGGTGCAACACCTTAAAGCACGCCTCAGCAATTTGAGGCTCCTGATAGCCGCTGTACAAATCCACCAACACGAGCAACTCTGGTGAATGGCTTGGCATCAAAGGTTGCCACTGCTGCTGCCAAACCTCCTTTGCAGAATTCTGGGCTAAGGACGGCAAAGTGCGACGCTGATCGACCTTTAACAACCCTTTAACCCAGTCCCAGTTTTGCACCTGATTATACAGTGCAGGCCAACAGCTCCCCCACTGCATAAGCCGGCCATAATGCCTAATTGCCCAATCCTGCAGCCTCTCTTTAAAATCACCTACCCCATCTCGTTTTATCTGGTACAACACTTCCGACTTTAGCTTTGCCAAATCCACGGAGGCAGGACACTGTGTTTTACACCCCTTACACCCTAAACACAATGCCAAAGCCTCCCGCAGCTCCGCATCCTGCATAGCCTGTCGAGGGTCAGGCTCGGTTAAAGCATATCGCAACAGACTGCTCCGCCCTCTGGTGGAATAAATCTCCTCTCGAGTTGCTTGATAAGAGGGGCACATCAAGCCACTAGACTTACGACAAGCCCCTGCACCATTGCACTTTTCCACTGCATCCATAAACGAAAGGTCATCCGACCAATCAAAAGCTGGCGGCATCAGTTCTGCAAAGTTCTCAACCGGTCGTCTGTCAGCACGTAAATATTGTGTAATCGGCATCTCGCTAATGATGACGCCTGGGTTAAGCAAGTTTTTAGGGTCAAAGGCTCGCTTCAGTTCAATCAAGCATTGATAAACCTCTTCGCCCAACAACATTGGCAAAAAAGGCGCACGAATCCGACCGTCGCCATGCTCACCAGAGATAGCCCCCCGATACTTTTTAATCAGCTCAGCATTCCGCTGGGCAATCTGCACCATTAAGTTTCGATCCGCATCCTCTGCTAAATCCAATTCAGGCCGAATATGAATTAACCCTACAGAAGCGTGACCATAATAGACGCAGCCCACCTTCAGTTCCGCCATTAAAGCCTGAACTTCTCGAAAATAATCTGGCAACGCTGAAACGGGCACTGCGCCATCCTCAATCACCGCCACCGCTTTTTTGCGGCTGGGTTTACCCATCAGAAGTCCCAACCCTGCCTTACGCACTTCCCAAACCTTATTCGCATCTGCCGGTGCAATCACGGGACAAGCGGTCGCCCCCTGCTGTAAAAACCAATTTTGCAACTTCTGCAGCCGTCGCCGCAAATGCTCGGCCTTTTCATCAAACAGCTCTACAACGAGCACTGCCGCAGGATCACCCTCTATCCAAAAGCGGTTTTGGGCCTGCTCACGATTATGCTTAGTGCCGTCCAAGGTGGCTTTATCAATCAACTCGATGGCTGCTGGCTCAAATGCCAGTGCCTCAGGCACTGTCTGTAAAGCCGCCTCCACTGAGTCAAAGTGTGCACACAACAGTTGACGATGCTTTGGAAGAGGTACAAGATTCAAGGTGGCAGCTTTTATCACCGCTAAGGTGCCCTCACTGCCACAAATCAACGGAGCCAAATTAAAAGGTTTACCATTGGGATTAAACGGTTGATGGTGACGATACAACTCGTCTAACGCATAGCCGGTATTGCGGCGTTTAATGGAAGGATCAGGAAAGGCGGCAACAATCTTTTCACCCTGCTTTTTTAAAAGGTCAATCACCTGGCGGTAAATCGACCCCTCTAAAGTCGGTAGGCTCAGTTTTGTCTGCAGTTCCTCCGCAGACAAAGGCTCAAACACTGCCTCAGAGCCATCAGACAAAATCACATCCACCGACTTCACATGCTCTCGAGTGGTGCCATAATAGACCGAATAGGAACCGCAAGAGTTATTGCCAATCATTCCGCCAATCATCGCACGATTGGCCGTAGAAGTATCTGGCGCAAATCGTAAACCATCAGCTGCCACAAAACGATTCAAATCTTCCTGAATGACCCCTGGCGCCACCACCACTTCTCGCTGCTCAGGACGATAATCCAAAATATGGGTCAGGTGTTTTGAAACATCCAAAACCACCCCAGAACCAATCGCTTGCCCGCCCAAAGAGGTGCCCCCAGCACGCATGGTAATCGGCTGGTCGGCAGCCAAAGCCCTCTGAACCTCAGACACCAACGCCTCTACAGAATCTGGCGTCAACCACTCCTGTAAAGGAAACTCAAAAATTGAAGCATCTGTGAGGGTTTTCATTTTATTAATAATCTTGCAATAGAGTGGCCCAGAAATTAATCTTTCCCAAATAAGTCTCGTGTATAAGCCTTTTCCTTCACATCATCCAGCTCTGCGACCAAGCGATTTGCAACAATGACATCACTTTTTTGTTTGAACGCTTCCAAGTCTCGCATCACCTCTGAACCAAAAAAGGATTCCTCTTGTAAAACGGGCTCATACACCACCACAGGAATGCCTTTGGCCTTTATCCGCTTCATCACCCCTTGAATCGAAGAGGATCTAAAGTTATCCGATCCCTGTTTCATCACCAAACGGTAAATACCAACGACTTTGGGGTTGCGTTTTAAAATTTGATCCGCAATAAAGTCCTTACGGGTAATATTGGCATCAACAATGGCACGAATAATATTCGAAGGTACATTTTGATAGTTAACCAAAAGCTGCTTTGTATCCTTAGGCAAGCAGTATCCACCATAACCAAAGGACGGATTATTATAATGGTTACCGATCCTAGGATCTAACCCAACCCCCTCAATTACTTGATAGGTACTTAAGCCATGAACTTCACAATAACTGTCCAGCTCATTAAAAAAAGCAATACGCATAGCCAAATAAGTATTAGAAAATAACTTAATTGCCTCTGCCTCTGTCGACCCTGTTAATAAAACAGGAATCTCATCCCGTGACTTGTGTGCGCTATTCACTAATAAATCGGCAAAAGTCTGCCCTTGCTTTGACACCTCTCCCACCACAACCCTAGAAGGAAAGAGGTTATCCACAAGTGCACTTCCTTCTCATAAAAACTCTGGTGAGAAAATCAAATTATCTATCTTAAGCTTCTTTTTAATTGCAGCTGTAAAACCAACAGGCACCGTCGACTTAATGACCATAACCGCCGAGGGCACATACGCCAAAACCTCTTCAATTACCGCTTCTACAGTGTCCGTATTAAAATAATTAGTGACAGGGTCATAGTCCGTAGGTGTTGCAATAATGACAAAGTCTGCATCCTTGTAAGCTTGCTTTTTATCTGTCGTTGCCACCAAGTCTAAGGGCTTATTTTTCAAAAAATCCTCAATTTCGGGATCCGAAATTGGCGATTTTTTATGATTAATCATCTCCACTTTTTCAGGCACAATATCTAAGGCGACAACCTGATGATTTTGTGCCAATAAAACTGACAATGACAATCCTACATATCCTGTTTCTACAACGGTAATCTTCACAACTTGCCTCCTGCCCTTCCTTTCCAAAAAGGAAAGTAACGACTTAAATTCTTATAATTCCCTCTCTATTTTTTAAGCTAAATTAAAATTTTAAAATCAATTAAAACCTAGAAATTAAGAGGCTGTGACTTAAAAGTTAATCAGCCCTTTCTCTATAGTGCTATCTTAGATAATTTTAGTTATCTAGGAAGACCGTTAAAAAATGGTGTAGCAGGTTGATCAAACTTATTTTCTTACATGAAGCTTTGAATTGCATCTAACACCTCTTGGGCACTAATTTGCCTCATACATTCTAAATTATTCGGGCATTTATCCTTAAATTTGTATAGATAGCAAGGGCAACAAGGTAACGTTTTATTAATGAGTCCTAGATGCCATTTATCATGGATCGGGAACGTAGATTTAGGTGGCAAAACATTAAATAATGCGATAACATGTGGTTTCTTAGCTGCCAAAGCCATATGAATAAAGCCTGACTCAGGCCCCATTACAAAATCAATATGCTGTAGAATTGCAGCCGTATTGGTCACGCTATGCGTTTGCACTGAGGTCGCCTCTTGAGACCAATCAAACAGTAATTTTTTAGCCTCATCAACCTCATTAGGTGCGACCATCATAATAGGCTTTATATCCAACTCTTGTAAGCCCTTTAATAATTCACGCCACCCTTCATCTGTCCAACGTCTTTTAGGGTCAGTTGAGAATGGGTTAAAAGCGAAGATTCTTTTTCCTTCTATTTTATTACGCTCAATCCACCTCTGTGCATACTCTATATCCTTGTCCGAGATCCATACTTCACGATCATACACCCTTTTTGGAGAAATACCTATTGCTCTCAGCATATCAAACATATTCTCAGGACGATACCTAGAAGAAAATTGTTGATGCAGCCGAACCGTTAACAAGTGACCAGTTCCGTCATTATCATAACCAACTCGGTTAGGGATTTTCCCTAAATAAGCAATTAGCGCAGCCCTCATAGTTCCAGCAGCTAAAAATGTTAAGTCAAAGCTAGCCTGTTTGACTTTTTTTACTACTTTAAAACTCTCTTTTTTCTCAAAAAGCCAAACCTCATCCACATACGGACAGTTTTGCATTATGCCATAGGTTAACGGCCCCACTAGGTTTACAATATACGCCCTTGGAAAGGCTTGTCGCAATTCTCTGAAAAAAGGAGAACTTTGTACTAACCCACCGAGTTGATCAATACCTTGCACTAATATTCTATTAACATTTTCAACATCAAACTCTTTTTTGATGGTCAAACGCTGATTCGGCTCAAAAAAATCACTATCGACTTTAATTTTTTTTATTTTATTGGCAACCACATCATAACCTTCAAATCTTATCAACTAGGTTTCAAATAATAGCTGCAACTTCGATTATGCCGCGAGTAAATCCACTCACAACCCCTAAAAACTAATTAGAGCTATTACGCAACCTTCTCTCTGTTTGCTTACCCTCTTTCCAGGTAGAGTGTATACAGTGCTTTGCAATTCACTTTGGTGAGCAATACTCCCTTACAACCTTCTCACCACATTCATTAATCACCAAATTTCCTATGAGATTACGACACACATTGGACGAAATCCTACACGCTCTGCCATATATCTCATTTTACATTTCTCTTGCACTGGGAAACCCATGAGCTTAGACCAACTGGCTCTACCCTACACCAAGTTCTGCTTTTTATCCAAAACCAGCCTATAAAATTCGTCAAACTTTAATTTAGGCAACCATCTTATTATGCGTAAACTTAAGAAGAAAAAGTTTTTAAATACATTAGCTATCAATTTATCGACAACTAGTATACTTTCTGCCAAATTCAACGATGATACGATCTAAGTTACCAAGTTAAGATGATTTCCAAAAGGTTTTAACCCATGGTGCATAACGATACTTATCATATGGGCCTTCCATAACATCTTCTGGATCTGGCTTTCCATGGAACAAAACAATGGACACACCTTCAGGTAAAATAGCTTGCTTTTTAGGAATGAAAAAACCTTTTCTACGCAGCCATTTTCCTAATGCTCCCCCACCAAATTTTGCTCGCGACTTGCAATCATATTTAAAAGAAATGACTACTGGCTTTGGGTATATTTTAGCATTAAGGCAAATACGCTGAATCCAATCTTGGTCACCATGCATAGATTTAGTTATTACCTCCCTTTGAGCCCAGAAGGATTCCCAAATATAAGGCATACTTCCTAGCTCAAAACTCATCACTGAGCTATTATAATCACCTTCTTTTTCATCTGGCGAAATACAAAAACTATCTGGAGAAAACTCCAATACTTCATCTAAAGAACCAGTGACTACCACATCCAAATCTAGGAACAAAGCTCTACCTTCTAAACCAAAGAAGTTAGGGCTGAATAGATAAAGCTTATACCACCAACCTTCAAGGCCTAAATCAGGCAAGGGTAGAATATTGACTTCACCTCTAATACCAGAAGCATCCTCAGTCATACAATAAAAATCAAAGGGCTGTGTTAAGTGGGCTGACACCATACTATAAAGTCGATTCACATATTCTGGTGAATACTTCGCTCCCCACTTTAAACAAATTACATTAATCACACCTCACCTTCCTCTAACTGCTGGCTTGCCCATGCCACTAAACCACCAATACTTAACATAAAAGCTATCGTTGTATAAGTATACGTAAACAGTGCACCAAAAAGCATAACAATCATAATACCCATCACCCCCCCCATTGCAACCCATGCCCCTGGCTCTCCTCTGCTTGCCCAACACTTAAAAATCCAAAACGGGTAACCTAAAATTAATAACAAACTAGCAATACCGGCAATACCTGACAATACCCAATCCATTAAATACTGATTATGTATGTGTGTAAAGCTTTTCAATAGTTTTTTTCCATTCTCCGATAGGTCCATACGATCAATATAGGGAAATAATCCTTCCGATTTATATTGATTTGGCCCCCAACCACTCAAAGGCTTCTCACTTATCAAGTCCAAACCAATATTTACCATTTCATATCGAAGCCCAAGAGAAGTTACAAAATTATCATTTTCTTCTGCTTGAATATAGTCATTATAAGCCGATAGAACTGTATCCTTCTGAACCCAAAGAGTTCCGCCCATTACGCATATAGCAACAAAAATTGCCATCATTTTTTTCCAAATCGTTAGCCATTGAGCTCGCACTAAAACCCAACCTCCGGCACCGAAAAGAGCAAATAGAAACATTACTGCTGGCGTCCTTTTTTTAACAAGGATGACTAAAATAGCTGCAAAAGCAGCTAACACCCACCAACCCCATTTATTGGGAGAGTTTATTGCTAAAATTAGAAGTAAGGTCGCACCCAATGGGAGAATAAATCCACTCGCTCCTATGTTAGAATAGTATTGGCCTAACTTATAGTTTGCATCTAGTAAATGTGGGTGAAAAGCCCACCACTCTATCCCCAATAGGGCCTCCCCCCATATTAATATAGAAATCGCAACAACCTGTACAGCCCACTTTTGAATTTGATAACGAATAATCAGCAGAAACCATAATGAAAGTAAAATAATGAAACCTGGAGCTGACAACCTCCAAATACCATCCTCCACATAAGGCGGCCTAAGTAAGAAACTAAAAACAAAAACAAAAGCATATAATACACTAACAATCAGCCAACCTTTTTCATGCCTATTCAACTTAAGGGAGCTGGAACCACCTTTATTACCCCATAAAACAACCATCAAAACAAGAAAAGTTATAAACGCAATACGAGCTAGAGATTCAAAAATCAATGCTCCTATTACTAAAAATGTCATTCCAGCAAAAGCATACTTTACAAAGTTTATATCCCTACTCATAACGAACTTCAACCCCTAGTGATTTAAATAATTGAATAAAATGAGATTCATGACTTGTTGATTTTGAAAGAACTGCAATAGGGGATAAATCGGGTCTAATCCACTTTGTTGTTAACAGTGCTGTTGTAACATCACCCCATACAAAAGCACCTGGAGATATCATTGGCAACACAAACTCAAATGCTAACTCTACAGGTAATACCTTGACTCCTATTTGAGATAAATTAAGTGGATCACTTCCACCATGCCTTGGGTGATACTTTACCATTACATCTCCATCACTCTTTGCCTTAATAATACGTCCTAAAAGTCTTTCTTTAAAACCTGGAATTTTTGACATATTACTGGGATGAGGTATCAAAAAAATATGCTTCACACCTAAAAAGCAGCCTGTAGTTATTGAAAAGCCAGATACTAATTTTTCAATCCAACTTCTAAATAAACCATTTTTAAAAATCAACGGGTCAACAGCTGATAAGCTCTTACTTTCTAGAGCCTTTACAACACTTTTAGGGCGAAAAACTAGCCCCTCATCAATCCAACTACTCGCTCCTATAGAGATTGGTTCTTCCCACCATAAACCATACAAAAGTTTTTTAGTTAATAAATTTGTCAGCCATTTATCCCACCTGTAAGGCCAGCCATCATAAGTATATAAACCATCATCTAAATAAATGCCTTTTGCGCCAATAGAGTTTTTTGATAAGAAATGCATCAAAAATTGAAACTCAATTCTTCGATCACTCCCTACCGCGACACGTGTTGGACAAAACTGGCTTGCTATCGTAGAAAGGTATTCAAATTGTTTCTTCCTGTGATATAGCTTCAAAATACCTCTCGGCTCAATAAGCTCTTCAACTCTCTGAAATGGCATTCCCGACTGCTTCAATAAATCAATATAGACTGACGGCCTCTTTTGATCAATTAACAAAAGATAGTTATTCGTACAACCTGTTCTTAAAATATCGACAAGCGATAATAAAATATTCAATGGTGTTGAGGGAAGATAAAGAGAGCGTTCAGACATCTAGTTCCTTTGCAACTTCTAACATTGATAAATTATTTAAACTATTTTTATACTGCTCTATATGTTTAAACTTTTTCAAATATTGGGTTGCTAACGGAGAAACAAGATGCACCACTCTATTACCCAAAGCTCCTACTTTAGAAGGGTCTGTCACTCGATACAAGACCACCATTGGCACTTCTAACGCTGCTGCAACATGTGAAAGCCCCGTATCAACTGAAACAACTGCTAAAGACCCCTTTAACATTGCAACCATCTCATTTAAAGTGAGCCGCTCAGCAGGCACCCACACTTTGTTTTTAAAATCTGCATGCATAGCTTCAACTTGTTGCCGAATCTGTTCGGCTCGTTGCTGCTCTGCCTCATTACCCCAGGGTAAAACTAATTGCTTCCCTTCAGTCAACAATTTTTGACCAAGCGCAACCCAATTCGCTTCTGGCCAAAGTTTGGTCTCCCAGGTAGTGCCATGCAGTCCGACAATATAATCTTTAAGCTCAAACGCTTGCTTGATTGCTTTCTCTTCCAATACCGCTTGGGTCTGACGATTTTCAATCTTCAACCCATACTCAATCGGTTGATTTGGCTGCCAATCGTACTTTAATGCTTGGGCAAAGAGCTGACGCAATCGAGTAATGGCATGTTGATTTTTGGGTACATGGATTTTTTGGTCATAAAACAGGCTGGCCAAAGGCTCTCGCACGGTCGTCCAATCCATGCCCACTTTTAGAGCAGGAATCTTGCGAGCTACCCAAACACTTTTGAGCAACCCCTGTGCATCTAAAACCAAATCATAATTTTGCTGATTCACCTGCGCAAAGAACTGCCGGATTTCAGAACGAGACTTAAAGGGATGCTTACGCCAACGGCGCAATCCAATGGGAAAAACCTTATCCACCACCGGGTGCCAAGCTGGAATTTCTGCGAACCCCTCTTCCACCACCCAATCCACCTGCAAATCAGGCAGAGCTTTCATCGCATCAGTTAAAGCCGGAAAAGTGTGAAAAACATCCCCCATGGAGGACATTTTAATCAACAGAATGCGCATAGCCTATTTCGCGAACTCCAGAACATGAGGGTGTTCAGAAAGCCAAGTGAGGTATTTTTCGACCCCTTCAGCCACGGTATGGAATGGGGCATCATATCCGGCTTCTCTAAGCTTTGTATTATCAGCTTGTGTAAAGCTTTGATAAGCCCCTTTTAGGTGCTCAGGGAAGTCGATATACTCAATCTCTCCTTTACCATGGAACTTGATCACCGCTTCGGCGATATTTTTAAATGGTTCAGCCTTAGCAGGCCCTAAATTAAAAATGCCCGATTTATCTGGATGCTGCATAAACCACAGATTGACCTTGACCACATCTTCCACATAGACAAAGTCACGCGTTTGCATCCCTGCTTCATAGCCATCATAAGCACCAAATAACTTTAAAGTTTCCCCTTTTAGTAGAGCTCGGTGCAGCTTAAAAGCGACAGAAGCCATATCCCCTTTATGCTGCTCCCGGGGGCCATAGACATTAAAGTAACGGAATCCTACCACTTGGCTCTCTGCTTTGGGCAGAATCTGCCGTACATACTGGTCAAACTGAAACTTAGAGAAACCATAAACATTCAGCGGCTTCTCATACTGCCGCTCTTCAATAAAGGTGGGGCCATCGCCATAGACGGAAGCGGAGGAAGCATATAAAAAAGGAATTTTTCGATTCAAGCAGTAGTTAAGCAAGTCCTTTGAGTACTCATAATTATTATCCATCATAAACTTGCCATCCCACTCTGTGGTGGCAGAACAAGCGCCTTCATGAAAGACACACTCAATTTCAGGCAACCCTTCTTCAGCAAAGATGCGGGCTTGGAAGTCTTCTTTATCTAAGTAGTCAGCAATATCACAATCTTGCAGATTGATAAACTTTTTACCGTTTTTTAGGTTATCGACTACTAAAATATCAGTACGCCCCTGCGCATTCAACGCCTTGACAATATTAGAGCCAATAAACCCAGCGCCACCTGTTACAACAATCATGCTCACTCTCCTACCAATGTTTCACAATCACCACCACCCAAACGGCCGTAGCAAATAAAATGGATAACAACACCGCCGCTGAGGCTTGATCTTTCGCTCGACCGGAAAGCTCATGGTACTCTGAACCCACACGGTCTACAACCGCTTCCACTGCCGAGTTTAATAGCTCTACTATCAGCACCCAGAGCCAAACGCCAATCAGCAATAATACTTCAAAAGCGGTTTCCCCCAACCCAAAAGCAGCAATGCTCATGATTACAAAGAGCACCACCTCTTGACGAAAAGCTGCTTCAAACTGCCAAGCACTCCTCAATCCAGCTAAAGAGTTGCCGAAAGCGAACAGGATGCGTTTCAAGCCTTGATGTTCGGATTTCATTACATAGTTCTCAAATTAAATTCTCAACCAAATTTTCCGCAAAGCCGCCTTTGGCGGGTAAAATATTATTTTTCACCCAATACACCTAATATTTACCCAATACACCTAATATTTAATATGTCAAAACTTAATACAAAAACAGGACGGATTATAGCACACCTAGAAGCATGGTTTATTGACCATGAAATTTTGCGGATACTTTACCGTAATTTTTACAAACTCTCTGATCAGGCCTTTCGCAGCAACCATCCATCCCCTGGTCTTATTCGCAAACTGCATGAAAAATATGGCCTAAAAACCATTGTGAGTCTGCGCACTGCCGATACAACAGGCCAGTACCTCTTAGAAAAAGAGGCGTGTGATCAGCTGGGGATTACGCTCATTAATCACACCATGTCCTCTCGTGCTTTTCCCAGTAAAGAGAACATTTTTAAAGCCAAAGCCATTTTAGAGTCTGCTCAATACCCCATTCTTATCCACTGCAAGTCGGGGGCAGATCGTGCCGGCTTAATGAGCGTGTTTTACAAACACTTTATCCTCAAACAACCCATACAAGAGGCTTTAAGTGAACTGAGCATGAAATACGGCCATTTTCGCTGGGCAGAAACGGGCAAACTGGACTACTTCTTCGATACTTTTCTTGCCTTTGAAAAGCAGCATCCGGGCACTTCCTTTTTAGATTGGGTGGAGCACCACTACGACCCCGAACAACTCAACCAAGAGTTCAAAACCAAAGGCTGGGCCAATATCGTCGTCAACAAAATCCTACACCGCGAATAAAGCCGAGAACAAGATGCTGGATAAAAATACGCTTAAACTTTACCGTCGCCTTTTGGGCTATATTAAGCCTTATAAAAAAGTCATTGCACTGACCCTTTTAACCCTGCTGGTGATTGCAGTCATGGAGCCCGTTACTGCGGCCATTTTCAAAGAACTGGTAGACAAAAGCCTGATCGAAAAAGACCCCGACTCCTTTGTACAGGTGCCACTCATGCTCGCTGGCGTATTTATTATTAAAGGCTTTGCAGAGTATGTCAGCAAAGTGTCCAGCACTTGGTTAGCAGAAAAAGCAATTCTCGATATCCGAGCGGATATGTACCACAAAATGCAGTATCTTCCCCTAGAGCAGTACGACCGCTACAGCACCGGCAAACTGATGGCCAAAATCACCTATGATGTGCAACAAGCCAGTAACGCCCTCTCGACCGCATGGGTGGTGATTATTCGTGACAGCCTCACCATTATTGCCCTGATCGCCTATCTGCTCTATATCTCTTGGGAACTCACCCTACTGATGGTCGTGATTGGCCCCATTGTTGCCTTTATTATCGACAAGGCCAGCAAACTGATGCGGCACTCCAGCTCTAAAATGCAAAACAATATGGGACAGCTCACCCACCAGATGGAAGAAGGACTGACGGGGCACCGAGACATTAAAATCTATGGTGCCGAAGCCTACGAAGAGCAACGTTTTCACCAAACTGCCAGTGAACTGTTTAAAAACACGCTTCAGGTCACCAAAGTTTCTGCTGCCAATGTCCCCCTAGTACAAGTTCTGGCTGCGATTGCCCTCTCGATTATTGTCTATATTGCCATGACCCTCTCTGCGCAAGGCGCCTTTACGCCTGGAGGACTACTGGCCTATATTACCGCCATGGCACTGACCTTTGAGCCGATTCGCCGCATTACCAATATTAACGAAACCGTGCAAAAAGGGATGGCCGCTGCCCAAAGTATTTTTGAGCTTCTGGATCTGCCTGATGAACCCAATTCTGGCGATAAAAAGCCCAGCCCTGTTCACGGAGAAATCCACTTTAAGCAGGTCAGCTTTACCTACCCTAACAGCGACACGCCTGCTTTAGACAACTTTACACTCAAAATTCCTGCCAAAAAAACCACCGCTTTGGTAGGGCAATCTGGCAGTGGCAAATCCACACTGGTCAACTTGATTGCTCGCTTCTATGATCCTCAACAAGGCCAAATCACCCTAGACGGCACGCCTCTGCCCGAAATTGAACTGAACCACCTCCGGCAGCAGATCGCCTTTGTCAGCCAAAATGTGGTGCTATTTAATGATACCGTGGCTGCCAATATCGCCTACGGTCACAATGAATTTGACCGTGAAAAAATTATTGCCGCTGCCAAAGCCGCCCATGCTTGGGAGTTTATTGAGCAACTTCCCCAAGGACTGGACACCCCTATTGGTAATAATGGCAGCCTGCTCTCAGGCGGTCAACGACAACGCATTGCCATTGCCCGAGCCTTTTTGAAAGATGCGCCCATTCTTATTTTTGACGAAGCCACCTCCGCTTTGGACAACCAGTCTGAGGCAAAAATTCAACAAGCAATGGAAACACTGAAAAAGAACCGAACGGTCATTCTCATTGCCCACCGTTTAAGCACTGTGGTCAATGCCGACCAAATTGCGGTAATGGAAAAAGGCAAGCTGGTAGAACAGGGCGATCATCAAAGCCTGATGGCAAAAGGAGGGCGCTATGCCCAACTGCACCAAACGCCTAAAACCTCCTTTAACCCAAGTAAATGAGAGAGAAGACACCTTAAAAATGAAAACTCAGCCTAAGATCAAACCCGCTCAATTTCAAGCTCGTTTTCTTTGCCCAAGGTTTTGGGGCATCTGGATTGGCATTGGCATTGCCCGCATAATGGCATTGCTGCCCTACTCAGCCAAACTAAAGCTGGGTAAAAAACTCGGCCACATCCTCTACACCTTTGGCCATCACCGCCGAAACATCAGTCAACGAAATCTACAACTGGCCTTCCCAGAAAAATCACAGCCTGAAATTGAAGCCTTAAACCGACAGCACTTTGAGTCGCTGGGCATTGGATTAATGGAAACTTTAATGGTTTGGTGGAGAAAAGATGAAGCCAAAAAGCACGTTACCATTCAAGGAGAAGCGCACCTAAAGGCTGCTCAAAAAGAAGGGAAAGGGGTTTTAATTCTATCGCCACACTTTACCCACATTGAAATCACAGGGCTGTTTATCGCCACGGTGATTGATTATCTTCCAATTTATCGCCCCCATGATAACCCTCTTATGGATTACCTAATCAAAAAAGGAAGAAGCATTACTGATGAAATACACCCCATCGAAAACAGTAACACCAGAGCCATGATTAAGGCACTTCGTTCGGGCAATGTGCTAACCATTTTGCCCGACCAAAAATACACGGCAAAAGGGCATATCGAAGTCCCCTTTTTTAACCATCTTGCCCCCAGTAATCCCGCCACCTCCAAACTGACCAAAATGACCGGCTGCCGAGTGGTGCCCTGCTTTACCCGACGAGATGAGCAAGGACACTACACCCTCACCTTTCATCCAGCTCTAGACAACTTTCCCTGTGGTGACGACTACCAAGATACTTTGCGACTGCACCAACTCTACGAGTCTGAAATTCGACAAAATATCCCCCAATACCTCTGGGTGCATGACCGCTGGAACTTAAAACACAAACCCAAAGACTACCTCCCCCCAGCACAACCTCAATCAAACCAACATCAAAACAAAAAATAACCTCCAAAAACGCCAAAATCCCCAGTCCTGCCTAGCCAAAATGGCTTTTTATATGGCAGGACTGGGGATTTTGGCAATTTTTCAGCAAAGTCTTGTGAAACCTTTAGCCATTTTTAGCTGTGGATTCACCTCTCATTCTCAATGTGAAATATGGTTTGGATCCCAATCTTTTAACACATACTCTGTACCACAATAAGGGCATTTTGCTTGACCTGTCGCTTCAATGGGCAAAAATACCTTAGGGTGTGCATTCCATAAACTCATTTCATCGGTTGGGCAATGCAAAGGCAAATCTTTATAGGTCACCTCAATCTGCTGTTTATCACAACAGTGGGCTCTGCTCTCATCTTGCAAAATTTTGGCAGACTGCGTCATGCTTCTCTCCTAAATTCTTAAATTTAATCCGCTACTGGGGTTAACCAATCCAAATGCTCTGGCACTCGGCCATGTACCAAATCAAAATATTTGCTCTGCAACGCTTCGGTCACAGGCCCTCGTGCACCTTCACCAATCACACGGCCATCTAACTCCCGAATAGGCGTCACTTCTGCCGCAGTTCCGGTAAAGAAAGCCTCATCTGCAATATAGACCGCATCACGGCTAATACGGGTTTCCGAAACGACATACCCCATCTCATCTGCCAACTGCATAATGGTTTTACGGGTAATGCCATCTAGGGCCGAGGTCAGTTCAGGGGTATAGATGACCCCATCTTTTACCATAAAGAAGTTTTCACCAGAGCCTTCCGCCACATAGCCTTCTGGATCTAGCAATAACGCCTCATCACAGCCATGGCTTATGGCTTCCTGCAGTGCCAGCATCGAGTTAATGTAGTTACCATTGGATTTAGCCTTAGTCATGGTAATATTCGGATGGTGACGTGTGTAAGAAGAGGTGGCAATTTTAATGCCACGCTGCAAGTTCTCCTCTCCCATATAAGCGCCCCACTCCCAGGCAGCAACAATTACATGGGTTTTTAAATTATCTGCTCGTAATCCCATGCCTTCAGAGCCATAGTACACCATTGGACGAATATAGGCTGACTTCAATCCATTCTCTCGCACTGCCGCCCGTTGCGCTTCATTGAGTTCCTCTTTGCTAAAAGAGATAGGCATATTCATAATTTTGGCAGAGTTAAACAGACGGTCCGTATGTGCCTGCAAGCGGAAGATGGCCGTTCCTTGCTCCGCCGCATAGGCTCGAACCCCTTCAAATACGCCCATGCCATAGTGCAAAGTGTGAGTCAGCACATGCGTTTTTGCCTCACGCCACTCCACCATCTCACCATCCATCCAGATCAGGCCATCTCTATCTGCCATCGATTGCATTCGTCTGCTCCTCAAAAAATACCATTTAAAGGCGATATTTTAGCCGAAAGCCACACATCAAACGAAAAAATTTAGCTTGATATTTACGCAAATATCCATAAAATCATTCTTTTAAATGGATTCGCAAAAAGTGCGGGTCATTTAAAAAAGCAATCGTAAGCCTCGATTTACGATTGCTTTTTTGTTTTTAGGAATGAAATATGTCAACCATTATGAATACCTACGCTCGACTGCCAGTCACCTTTGTAAAAGGGGAAGGCGCTTGGCTAACAGACGACCAAGGCAAACGCTATCTTGACGCCCTTAGTGGTATTGCGGTGTGCAGTCTCGGCCACGCCCACCCTGCTGTGGCTCAAGCCCTATGTGAACAGGGACAAACCTTAGTGCACACTTCCAATCTCTACGGCATTGCCAACCAAAAACAGTTGGCAGACAAACTGACCGCCCTTTCTGGCATGGAAAAGGTCTTTTTCTGCAACTCAGGGGCAGAAGCTAATGAGGCAGCGCTGAAAATTGCCCGAAAATATGGGCATCAAAAAGGCATTGACGACCCCAAAGTGATAGTGATGGATAATAGCTTTCACGGCCGCACCCTAGCCACTCTATCTGCCACGGGCAACTCCAAAGTTCATGCAGGGTTTGAGCCCTTGGTAGATAGTTTTGTACGAGTACCTTTTGATGATATTGCAGCGGTAGAAGCGCTCAAAGACAATGCCAATATTGTGGCCATCTTAGTGGAGCCGATACAGGGCGAAGGTGGCGTGCATGTGCCTCAGCCAGGCTATCTCAGTGCGCTCAAAAAACTGTGCGAACAACAAGGCTGGCTACTCATGCTAGACGAAGTACAAACCGGTGTTGGCCGCACCGGAAAATGGTTTGGTTTCCAACACGAAAGCCTGCAACCCGATGTGCTTACAACCGCTAAAGCGCTGGGCAATGGTGTACCCATTGGTGCCTGTTTAACTCGAGGCGAAGCAGCAGAAGTGCTGGTTCCCGGCAACCATGGCACCACCTTTGGCGGCAATCCGCTTGCCTGTGCCGCTGGTCTTGCCGTACTCAACACCCTAGAACAAGAAAATTGGATTTCCAAAGTGGCGGCAAGTGGTCAAGCCTATCTGCAACAGCTACAAGACACTTTCGGCAATCATCCAATGGTGAAACAGATTCGCGGTCAAGGCTTTATGTTTGGCATTCAACTTGATCGCCCTTGCGGTGAACTGGTGGGCAAGGCCTTAGAAAAAGGGGTTCTGATAAATGTAACTCGTGACGATACCATTCGTCTCCTCCCCCCCTTTGTGATCACCAATAATGAGCTGGAACAACTCACCGAAATCCTAGTTTCCCTCATCAATGAATTTGAAAAGAGCTAAACCATGAGACATTTTCTAACCCTTAAAGACCTCACCCCTGAAGAACTGCAAACTCTTTTGCACCGGGGTATTGAACTCAAAGCCAAGACCAAAGCAGGGGAAATTTTTGAACCCCTAAAGAACAAAACCTTGGTCATGATTTTTGAAAAAGCCTCTACCCGTACCCGCCTCTCCTTTGAGATCGGCATGACGCAGTTGGGGGGACACGGTCTTTTTCTTTCTCCCGATGTCTCTCAACTGGGACGTGGTGAGCCGCTAGAAGACAGTGCCCGCGTGATTTCCAGCATGGCCGATGGCATTATGATTCGTACCTTTGGGCATGAGGTTGTTGAAAGAATGGCAGAATACTCTAGCGTACCGGTTATTAATGCCCTCACCGATGACTATCACCCCTGCCAGCTACTGGCCGATATGCAAACCTACTATGAAGAACGCGGCAGCATTCAGGGCAAAACCGTACTATGGGTAGGCGATGGCAACAATATGTGCAACTCCTATATCAATGCCGCTCGTCAATATGACTTCAACCTTCGCATCGCTTGCCCAGAAGGCTATGAGCCTATGCAGAGTCTGCTAGAAGAAAATGCCGACCGAGTAGAAATCTTCCGCAACCCTGTCATTGCCGCCAAAGGCGTAGATTTGGTGGTCACCGATGTGTGGGCCAGCATGGGACAAGAAGAGGAGCAGAAAAAACGAGAAGCCGCCTTTGCGGACTTTCAGGTCAACCAAAACGTGATGGCACAAGCCAAACCTGACGCCCTCTTTATGCACTGCCTGCCTGCTCACCGAGGGGAAGAGGTCACTGCAGAAGTGATTGATGGCCCACAAAGTGTGGTCTTCCAAGAAGCTGAAAACCGTCTGCATGCCCAAAAAGCTTTGCTTGAGTTTTTAATGGCTTAATCCATATGCGCCTGACATCTAAGCAAATCGCACAGATCAAAACCTCTGTACAGCGGTACGCTGGGGAACGGGCGGAAGTCTATCTTTTTGGCTCGCAACTGGATGATACGGTAAAGGGTGGGGATATAGACCTACTGGTTAAACTTCCCCATCCACTTCCCAATAGTATACAGACCGCCAATCAAATTGCAGCAGCGGTGATGATGGCCAATCACGGTCGCAAAGTCGATGTTATGATAGATGCCCCCAATTTAGAAAAAGAGCCGATTATTGAAGTTGCCTTAAAAAGAGGGATTAAACTATGACGCTACAAGACAATGAACAACGGCTTAGCTTTTTAAGAAAGGTGATAGCTAAAGAGATTCAGCTCTTACAATACGCCTCAAGCCGCCTCTTTGACCATCACTTCTCTAAGACCTTTCCTTTTTCAGCATCTCACCTAACCGAAAAACTTGAAGATCCAGACTTTGCACTCGTGCTGGAAGCCTACACCAGCCGTTTCTGTCACCTGCAAGATACCGTAGGCGATAAACTACTCCCTGCATGGCTCTATGCGCAAGGCGAAATCCCCAAAACAGCGATGGACAACCTCACCTATATTGAGCGACTCGGGTTGCTGGACTCCGCCCAAGAATGGATTGAAATCCGTCTGCTTAGAAATCAAATGGTTCACGAATATATTGAATCCCCAGAGCGGCTGTTTGAAGCCCTACAATTGGCGCATAACTATGAGCTGCAAATTATTCACCTTGCACAAAAGCTCAGCTGATAAGGAAGTGCTGATTAAAGCAGCACTTTTTCAACACCACCTTGCTCAAGCTTAGCAATAAACTCTCGCTTCCAGTTGTCGCCATAGCGAGTTTTCATTAACTCCACCACGATATAATCGGTCTTGAGGCCGGTGTTTTCTTCATAGCGATTCAACCCCTGTTGACAGGCAGGGCAAGAGGTAAGAATTTTCACCTCATCATTTTTGATTTTCTTATCCTCACCTGTCAGTTGCACAATGCCTTTATGTAGATCTTCTTCCTTACGGAAGCGAAGCTGAGTGGCAATATCTGGGCGAGCCGAAGCCATAGTCCCCGCCTCAGAACAGCAACGATCAGAGAAAATCACTTCTGACTTTAACAGATCTTGTGCCACCTCTGTACCATCAGACTGTTTCATCGGATCGTGACACGGTGCATGGTAGAGATACTTCCGCCCCGTGCTCTCATCAACTTTGATGCCACGCCGCTGTAAAAACTCATGAATATCCAACAACTCGCAACCAGGGAAGATTTTGCTAAACTCATATTTCAACAGCTGATCCATACAGGTACCACAAGAAACAATCACCGTGGTCACATCAAGGTAGTTCAAGGTATTGGCCACTCGATGGAACAGGGCTCGGTTCTCAGTGGTAATCTGATTGCTCACCCGCTCCTGCCCGGCTGCTGCTTGGGGGTAACCACAGCAGAGATAGCCCGGTGGTAAGATGGTCTGTACCCCTGCCTCATAAAGTGAGGCAATGGTAGCCAGCCCAATATCACTAAACAATCGCTCTGAACCGCAGCCTGGGAAGTAGAACACCGCTTTGGTATCATCACTGGTGCGAGCAGGGTCCCGAATAATCGGCACCTGTGTCGCATCTTCTAATCCCAGTACTTTACGATAGGAGGACTGATTCGGCCCAGTATTCAGTGGCTTGCGCACAAAGTGAATCACCTGTTGCGTCACTTTAGGGGGGTGATTCGTCACTGATGGCAGCTCATTTTTGCGCTCCACCAATCCCAGAGCCTTAAAGACCTTGTGCCCAATAGTGGTGGCCGTTGCCCCCCAACCAATCATGGTTTTACGCAAAATATCAATGGTGAGAGGGTTTTTACTGTTAAGGAAAAACAGCGCCATTTTCACCATAATACTATTACGCTTTTTGCCCATATTGGTCAAAATCTGCCGCATACGAATAGAAACATCCCCAAAGTCGATGTCCACCGGACAAGGGGTTTCGCACTTATGACAAGTGGTGCAATGGTCTGCCACATCATTCATCGCATCAAAGTGATGCAAGGAGATGCCGCGACGCGTCTGCTCTTCATAAAGGAAAGCTTCAATAATCTGCCCCGTTGCCAAAATCTTATTCCGAGGAGAGTAGAGTAGGTTTGCTCGAGGAATATGGGTTTGACAGACAGGCTTACACTTACCACAACGCAAGCAGTCTTTAATGTCATTATTCAGCTCGTCCAGCTCACTGGCTTCAAGAATCAACGCCTCTTCTTGCACCAACTGCAAAGATGGCGTATAGGCATTGTCTAAGCCAGAACTAGGCATCAACTTGCCACGGTTAAATAGCTGCTGTGGATCCACCTTCTCTTTATACTCAACAAACCTCTGAATCTTATGCGGTTCAAGATACTGAATCTTGGTTAGACCAATGCCATGCTCACCAGAAATAACGCCCCCCAGATCCACCGCAATTTTCATCACCCGATCCACAATCTGTTCCGCTTGGTGAATCATCTCATAGTTATCGGAATGCACGGGAATATTGGTATGGATGTTGCCATCGCCAGCGTGCATATGCAAGGCGACAAAGAGACGAGCATTACGGATATTAAAGTGAATCTCCTTCAGTTTTTCGTGCATCGCCTCAAAGTCATGACCGATAAACTCAGACTGCAAAAAGCTGACCACCTCTTTTTTATAGGAGATGACCATATCCCGCCGCAACAGTAGATCCAAAATTCGGTCACCAGCTTGCACCTTGGTTTTAGTGGTCTCCGTCAGCAAATCCATATGCTCTGTGACCGGCTCAAACAGATGCTCAAGCACGCCTGCCCAACGGTGACGAACCTTGGCAATATGCTGGCGGGTATTGTCCAGCTTGTTTTGGAAAATATTGGTGTGGCCCTTTTCATCTTCAAAGGCTTCGGGATGCTCCACCTCTTTCACCTCGCCTTTAAAGTAGTCCTCTACGGCCTGCAAGATTTCCAGCTTGTTTTTAATCGAGTACTCGATATTAATGGTTTCAATCTCAGTGTTGTACTCATTGAGTCGTGGTAGAGGAATCACCACGTCTTCATTGATTTTAAAGGCATTGGTGTGTGCAGAGATGGCCGCAGTACGAGAGCGGTCTGACCAGAAACGCTTGCGCGCCTCTTCACTCACCGCAATAAAGCCCTCGGCATCGCGTTTTTTCGCCAACTCCACAATCTCTTGGCAAGTTTTTGCCACCTCAAAGCCATTTTCACCCGCAATATCTGCCAGCAAAATCATCTTCGGCAGCTCTTTTCGCTCCGCCTTGGTGTTGTATTTCACCGCTTTAATGTAGCGCTCATCTAGGTGCTCCAGCCCTGCCAGCAGAATCCCTTCCGCTTTTTTCGACTCCACATAATCAATCACTTCCACAATGGCGGGCACCGCTAGACTCAAGTCGGTGCCAAAAAACTCCAAGCAGACGGTGCGGATATTAGACGGCATGCGGTGCACCACAAAGCGGGCAGAGGTAATAACACCATCGCATCCCTCTTTTTGCACACCGGGGATCCCGCTTAAAAACTTATCGGTGACATCTTTCCCCAGCCCCGCTTTACGGAAGGCAGAACCCGGCATCTCTAAAATTTCTGGCTCACCTACTGGAGTTTTACCATCTTTTTCATAGCGTGTGATACGAAAACGCACTTGCGATTGATCTTGCAGCTTGCCCAAATTATGGTTGAGCCGCTCAATCTCCATCCACTTGGCATCTGGGGTCACCATGCGCCAAGAGGCAAGGTTATCCAGCGTCGTTCCCCACAAAACGGCTTTTTTCCCTCCTGCATTCATAGCGATATTACCGCCAATGCATGAGGCATCTTGAGAGGTAGGGTCCACAGCAAACACATAACCAAAAGCTTCCGCCTGCTCTGAAACTCGACGGGTCACGACCCCCGCCCCAGTTTTAATGGTGGGCACCTTGCCAATTTCGGGCAGCTCTACATGCTCCACCAAGCTTAAATATTCCAGCTTTTCGGTGTTGATGACCACAGAGTTTTCCACCAAAGGAATCGCACCACCGGTATAACCGGTCCCGCCTCCACGAGGAATCATCACCAATCCCAGCTGAATACAGGCATCGACCACCTCAATCACTTCCTGCTCGGTGTCTGGGCTAATCACCACCAAGGGCAGCTCAACCCGCCAATCTGTGGCATCTGTTGCATGGGAAACTCTTGCTAAGCCACTGAAATCAATATTGTCCTCACGAGTGACCTTTTTCAATTTTTTCAGTACCTTCTGCCGCAAAGCCTCCTGCTGTGGGAACCAAGCGGCAAATTCCGCCACCGCCGCATGTACCTGTTGCAGCAGTTTTTCGGCAGTTTCATTGCCATTTAACCGATTTTCTACCTGCTTCAGTCGATGCTTTAAGGCCTGAATCAGAGCATCTCGCCGTTTATGGTTTTCAATTAGATCATCTTGAATATAAGGGTTGCGCGTCACCACCCACATATCCCCTAGTACTTCAAACAGCATGCGAGCCGATCGACCGGTACCCCGTGCACTACGCAAGGACTCAATCGTCTCCCAGCCCTGCTGACCCAAAAAACGTAGCACAATTTCTCGGTCAGAAAAGGAGGTATAGTTGTAGGGGATTTCACGAATTCGACTGCTCATTTCATACCTTCTTAAAAAATTTAAGCCTGCAAAAGCAGGCATCATGACTCAACACACAGGATATGTCGTTAATGGGTTCGCCGTTTCTGCTGCTGTTTCTTTTTTTTCAGCTTTTGCTTTTGGGCTTTAACTTCTCGCTTTTTGGTTTTGGCGGTACTCAGTTTCCGTTCAGCAAAACGGTTCTTCCGGCCCTCAAAGGGGTTCTCAGTCACCTTATACTCAATGGAAACCGGTGTGCCTTCCCATTTAAAGGCCTTACGAAACACATTCATTAGATATTTCGTATAAGCCTGTGGCAGCTTATCCACCTGATTACCATGAATCACCACGCGTGGCGGATTCAAGCCACCCAAGTGGGCATAGCGTAGCTTGACTCGACGCCCACTGATCAAAGGCGGCTGATGATCCTGAACTGCCTGCTCCAACACTCGATTCAAAGCCGAAGTGGAGACCCGACGCATGGCAGCATCATACACTTTGCGCACTGTTTTAAAGAGGTCACCCACCCCTGTGCCATGTAGTGCAGAGATAAGATGCTTTTTCGCATAGTCCACAAACTGCAGTTTATACTCCAGCTCATGCTTCACCTTGGCACGTTGATCTTGGCTAAGGTTATCCCACTTATTGAGGGCAATCACCAGACCACGACCCGATTCCAGTGCGTGTCCCAGCAAAGTCAAATCCTGATCGGTCACTCCTTCCGAAGCATCCACCACCAAAATCACCACATGGGCATTGGCCATCGCCTCAATCGCTTTGATAACGCTAAACTTTTCAATGGCCTCCGAGACCTTTTTCCGTCTCCGTACACCTGCAGTATCAATCAGAGTGTAAAGCTGACCATCTCGCTCAAAGGGCACATAGATGCTGTCTCGAGTGGTACCCGGCATATCAAAGGCTACTACCCGCTCTTCACCAATCATGCGGTTAATGAGTGTAGATTTTCCTACATTAGGGCGACCAATCACGGCCACCCGAATACCCGGGTGCTCATCTAATTCCAGTTCATCCGCTTCATCAAGTTTCTGTGGAATCTCACCTAATACATGTTCAATCACAGGATTGACATTGTCTCCATGAGCAGCCGCAATGGGATATGGAGCGCCCAAGCCAAGCTGGTAAAAGTCTGCAGCAGCCATCTCTTTATCAAAGCCCTCTGTTTTATTCACCAATAGATAAACAGGCTTATCAAACTGACGAATAAAACGGGAAATCTCTTCATCTGCTGGCGTAATGCCACTGCGACCATCGACTAAAAACAGTACGGCGTCCGCCTCTTCCAAAGCGGCTGTGACCTGAGAGGCCATTAAAGGGTCGACCCCTTCAGCTTCACCACTCAGCCCCCCTGTATCTACCACAATATAGGGGCGAGAGCCAACCCGACCCGTACCATACTGACGGTCTCGTGTCAGCCCAGGGTAATCCGCTACTATGGCATCTCGCGTTCGGGTGAGTCGATTAAAAAGCGTAGATTTTCCCACATTTGGCCGCCCTACTAGGGCAATCACAGGCTTACTCATGGGTTTCCTTTCACGACAAAATCTGTGGGTTTGACTTGATAACGGGTCAAATAACCTTCTTCATCTTGCAC
>CAYOOU010000002.1:0-4968 GCA_964405635.1 uncultured Piscirickettsiaceae bacterium | reverse complement strand
CAAAATCTGTGGGTTTGACTTGATAACGGGTCAAATAACCTTCTTCATCTTGCACATAAAGCACTTGCTCTGACTGAGCAGGCATTAAGCCCACAACAGCAGTGCCAACTTCATGAGTAAAGTAGCCGAGCAAGGTGCCATCTAACGGGTCAATCCGCTCAATGGTGCCATAGCCGTCCCCCACTAAAATCTGGCCATTAAAAAATTGTAGCTGTGACAAACGGCGATAACGCAACTGCTTCTGCTGCCAGCGCAGAGCGCCACTTTGTAGGTCATAGGACTGCACAATGTCTTGATCAGTCACCAAGAAAATGCCTTGGTCATTCACTATGGGAGAGCGATAGCCTGAGACATTTTTTATCCAAAAAGGCAAGCCCGTTTTAGGGTTAAGCGCCTCTAATTTTCCGTGGTAGCCCAAGACAATTAGACGCCCTTTGCGTAAAACCAATTTGGCCTGCAAATCCACCATTCGCTCTAAATCGGTGCGACCATGTGGCGTCAGAACCTGCTGACTCCAGAGCTGAGCTCCGGTCTCTGGTGACAACGCCTCCACCCGTCCAGTCTCCCAGCCAATAAACAGCCGATCATCGGTCACGGTAACAGGGGCAGCACCTCGCAGAGAAAGATTGGGCATCTCATGCTCAATCACCCAAATTTGCTTTCCTGTTTGGGCCGCCAAGGCATAAAGCTTACCATCTACAGTGCGAGTAAAAAGTCGCCCTTGATGAACAACTGGCGGTGCGATGACTTCACTGCTCAAGTGTGCTTGCCACAACAGCTTGCCATTGGTTTTATCTAACGCATACAAACTGCCTTTATTGGTGCCCAAATAGAGCATATGTCCACTAATGATCGGTCCAGCAGTCACCACCTCATTGAGCTTTTTCTGCCAAATCACCTGCTCCATCCAGCGATCCTTTGGAGATTGCCACATGGCACTGAGCCAACCTTCGGTCGCCGCACTGTACACCTTGTTATTTTCTAGGACAATTCGCAATCCCACTGCCTCTGCATCAGAGGTGTGCCCCAACAAGACCTGCCATTGCCGTTGCAATTCTGCCGTTTGCGTCATCTCCGGAAGTGGTGTAGGCGGGTGCACTGAAGCGGTATTGCTGCAACCAGAAAGCATCAAGACCCCACCAAACAAAACCGCTATTAAAGCCGTTTTACCTTGAGCAGGACTGGGGATTTTGGCATTTTTGAGCATTTTCTGAACGAGTTTGTTTTCAAAAATGGTGATATCTATTGGGGTCATTAACTTAGGTCGTCCAATTGTAGCTGTGCCACGGCTTTTAGGTTTTTGTCTGCCTTGGCATTGGCCACCACTTTGGCAAACCCTGCTTTGGCTTCCGCTGGATTATTTTGCAGAAGTGCCAGTTCTGCAGAGATATAATCATAGTTCGCCTTTTCCGCTTCCACCAACTGATTAACCGCCACTTTAGACAAGGTTGCCTGGGCCTTTTCAAACAGCTTCTGTTCGGCATAAAAACGCGCCAATCGTAACTGAGCCACCGTTTTCAGTGCAGAGTCGGGGGCGTGTTCTGCTGCCCATTGAAAATTTTCTTCCGCTTGCTGTTTTTCGCCTTTGTTCATATAAAACTTAGCCAAAAGCAGTGCCACCCCTGTGGAGTAGGGACTTTCAGGCTGAGCTTCCATCAACTTCAGACCTTCTCGTGCCACATCGCCCAGCTTGCCCTGCTCTGAACTCACCTGCAAGGCTTCAAACACCGATGAGGCATAGGCCGCTTCTGCATACTGCTTATTCTGCCAATACTGCCAACCGCTATAAGCCAACACAATGACCAGAACACCCAATAGCAGTTGGGTACCGTTTTTCTGCCACCACTGCTTGATGGCTTCAACCTGTTCTTCTTCTGTTTCGTATCGATTTAACATAGTTTTCTCTCTCAATAGTGGTAACAGCTCATCTTGTTTAACAGGAAGTTTCCGAAACAATCTGAGCCGTTACAATGACATTAAATCTGCCCAATGAATTAAATTCGCTTGCTTAATTCATCCATTAAGGCTGACCATTCAACCTCAATCTGCTCCGCTTTTTCACGCAACGGTTTGATAATGGCTTTTTGCGCCATCACCTCTTGCTCACCTAGCACAATGGCATAGTGCGCCCCTGACTTATCCGCTTTTTTAAACTGGCTCTTAAAGCTGCCACCGCCGCTGTGCATTTGGACTTTCAACTGCGGGAAGGTGTCTCGAATCTGCTCGGCAATCACCAACCCTGGTTGCTGCACCCCTTCTCCAACCAAGACAATATAGATGTCTGCTTGAGGTTCAGTCGGCAGTAATCCCTTATCCAAAACCAACGCCATCAGTCGCTCAATGCCCAGAGCAAACCCCACAGCCGGTGTTGGCTTGCCCCCAATTTGTTCCACCAGACCATCATAGCGACCACCGGCACAGACGGTGCCTTGTGCACCCAATTCCGTGGTCACCCACTCAAAGACGGTCTGATTATAGTAATCCAAGCCTCGCACCAAATTGGGGTTAACCTCAAATTCAATGCCCACATTATCCAGATGAGCTTGCAACTGCTCAAAGTGTGCCCTGGATTCTGCATCTAAATGCTCAATCAGTTTAGGCGCATTGGCGATCACCTCGGCCATCTCTGGGTTTTTGCTATCCAAAATCCGCATAGGGTTAGTGTGCAAGCGGCGTATACTGTCTTCATCTAACTGATCTGCATGTTCAGAAAGGTAAATCACCAATTTTTCCCGATAGGCCGCTCTCGCCTCTTGAGAGCCTAGCGAGTTGATCTGTAGGGTCAAGTTCTCTAGACCCAGCAAACCCCATAAGCGGGCAGAAAGGGTAATCAATTCGGCATCAATCTCGGCATCACTCAGGCCAAATACTTCTACCCCAAACTGATGGAACTGTCGATAACGCCCCTTTTGTGGCCGCTCATGACGAAACATGGGGCCAGTGTAATAAACCTTTTGTGTCTGGTTATGCAGCCAGCCATTCTCTATCATTGCCCGCACACAACCTGCTGTACCCTCTGGTCGCAAAGTGAGACTGTCGCCATTGCGGTCTTCAAAGGTGTACATCTCCTTCTCCACAATATCGGTCACCTCCCCAATGGCTCGGGCAAAGAGTTGGGTTTTTTCCACTACCGGCAAGCGAATGGGCTGATAGGCGTACTGCTGCATCACCTTTTCAGCATTGTACACAATCCAATCAAAGGCGGCAGCTTGCTCACCAAAAATATCATTCATGCCACGAATGGCGGTAATCTTTTTTGTCATTGTTTTGTCCGTTTAGTGCGATCTTTTACTTTTCCTGCCAACTGTCCACAGGCGGCATCGATATCGTCCCCTCGTGTTCGACGAATGGTGCAGTTAATACCCGCCTCCAGAAGTCGCCTCTGGAAACGGTGTACCGCATTATTGGAGCTGCGTAGATATTCGGTATTGGGGAAAGGGTTAAAGGGAATCAAATTCACCTTTGACGGCAAGTCGCCCAGCAACTCAATCAACTGCTCTGTGTGCTCTGGCCTGTCATTAATGTGGTCCAGCATCACATACTCCACCGTCACATGCTTTTTGCTGTGGCCATCTTCTACAAAGCGATGCAGCGCAGGCATCAGTTCTTCTAGGGGATATTTCTGATTCACCGGCACCAACTCATTCCGCAAAGCATTATTGGGGGCATGCAGAGAGATGGCCAAACTGACATCCAGCTCAGATTTAATGCGGTCAATCGCTGGTACTATGCCTGAGGTACTGATGGTCACTCGTCTTTTTGAGAGGCCATAGGCAAAGTCATCCATTAAAATCCGTGCAGCGGGGAAAACATGGGCCGTGTTCAAAAGCGGCTCCCCCATGCCCATAAAGACCACATTGGTAATTTTCCTTTCCTCTTTCGGCTTGCAGCCTAAGGCTTTATTGGCCACCCACATCTGCGCCACAATTTCCCAGTTGGCCAAATTGCGATTAAACCCCTGTTTGCCAGTGGCGCAAAAGGAGCAGTCTAAAGCACAGCCAACCTGAGAGGAGATACAGAGCGTACCACGCTTGCCATCAGGGATAAACACCGCTTCGACACTGTTATGATTGTCCACTTCTAGCAACCATTTAATGGTGCCATCACTGGACTTTTGCTCTGCCACCACCTTAGGCGTGCGAATCACTGCTACCTCTTTGAGCTTCTGCCGCAGAGCCTTACTGAGATTACTCATCTCATCAAAGTCACTCACCCCCTGCTGATGAATCCACTTCATAATCTGCCCAGCTCGAAAAGGCTTTTCACCAATAGAAGCAAAAAAAGCCTCCAAAGTGGCTTTATCCATGCCTAATAGATCCACCTTATTATCAGGACAAGGGATTTCGGACTCAATAATTTCCACAGCCATATTTTCAATATTGGACGGTGTGGTTTGGGTTTGCAGTACAGTTTGCTGGGTCACGCTAGGCACCTATGCGGATTGATTTGGCGAGTGGATCTCCACTTCGCTAAAGAAAAAGGCAACCTCTCGAGCAGCACTCTCAGGAGAGTCAGAGCCATGAACAGCGTTCTGCTGCATACTCACGGCAAAACGTTTCCGCAAGGTACCTTCCTCTGCCTTGGCTGGGTCGGTTGCCCCCATCAACTCGCGATTACGGGCAATGGCGTTCTCCCCTTCCAACACCTGTACAATACAAGGTCCAGCGGTCATGTTTTTTACCAATGTTTCATAAAATGGTTTGCCAATATGCTCGGCATAAAACCCCTCAACTTCACGGTTGCCCATATGAATCATTTTGGAGGCCACCACCTTTAAACCGTTCTGCTCAAAGACCTGGGTAATCTCCCCAATCAAATTGCGTTTCACCGCATCGGGCTTAATAATGGAAAAGGTTCGCTCAATCATGCAGATTCCTAGAAAATAAAATGGGTCAATATTTTAACAAACATTACTTAAGGAAGCGCTGATTAAATCGCTTGGCTTCTGGGCAAGCCAAATTTTCAGCA
>CAYOOU010000001.1:0-57682 GCA_964405635.1 uncultured Piscirickettsiaceae bacterium | reverse complement strand
CTAGGGACTTGCACTTAGGTTAAGCGGGCATTTTTTGTAAGTCCATAGCGGGCAAGGGGCGGTGCTATTTGCTAACTTTCTAACGGAGGATTTGGGTAATAACGAGGAGGGCGTAGAAAGGGTTCCTGTTCTGGACTAGGTAAAAAAAGAAAAGTTGACACTGTTAAACGTAACAGTAGCGTAGGGAAAAAAGTAGAGCTTGTAACCCACTCAATCTGTATAAAAGAGCTAAATCCGTGAATAAGAATACAAACGACTGAACAGCTTTGCACTAAGCACTGTTGCTCTTCTGCCATCTGCTGACAACAATGACAGGGCTGGTCTTGCACTTGATGCGCTGTATGCAAAATGGGGGTCTCAGGTTGACCATCTACCTTACTTGCCTGCCCTGTCAGTAACCCTGCATAGAGAAATACGAAAAATAACAGTAAGAACAGAAAAAGACCTCCACGCAAAACTGGAGATACGCTGTTTTCTATATATGCTAATCGGGTTGTTTTAAGTGCTTTACATGAGTGAAGGAGAAAAGAACTTTTAGCGACTTCACGCCATTCATTTTTCAGCAAAGCACCCTTTCTATTTATCTGCATGGCAAATCTTTTATCTTATATTGAGACCTTTGCACAAGTGAATCCACGGCTAAAAATGGCCAAAATTCCCCTACTCTTCGTTGGAAAACTTGGCAATAGCGGGCTATTCCCTGCATTTTCCGCCTCGATTAGGAAAATTTTATCTCATTTTTAGCTCGCGTCTCACTCGTGCAAAGGTCTCATATTATGAATCGAACCATTAAGAATAACCACAAAAGTTCTTTGTTAAGAAAAGACCCGTTTCTTCCTTTTTTATTTCATCTCCGCCAATTTTTGAATAACAACTCCAGCAAGCGTCAGGCCAAAAATACCCGGCATATAGCTGGCGGTTCCATTAACAACTCGACCGCGTGCCCCTTCTATCGCTTCCATCGGCCCTGGTGGCATGGGCACTTCTGAGGAAAAGACTGTTAAAATCCCTTTACCAATGCCCTGTTTTTTCAACCGTTGGCGCATATTACGCGCTAAGGCACAGCCATGGGTTTTCATCAGGTCTGCCACATGGATTTTGGTGGGGTCAATTCTTCTTCCTGCTCCCATAGAGGAGACTACCGGCAATTTTAAACGATAGGCTGTGGACACTAACGCTACCTTGCAGTTTAGGCTATCTATGGCATCCACTACATAATCATAATCCCCTGCTGTCAGAGTAGCCTCCATATCATCAGGCGTTAAAAACCTTTGATAAGTCTCTACCTGACAGTGCGGGTTAATATCCAATATACGTTCAGCCATCACCTCCACTTTTGGTCGCCCTAAAGTACTGTGAAGTGCCACCAGTTGGCGATTTAGATTGGAGCCTCCAACGACATCTTGATCTATAAGGGTTATCCGACCAACTCCGGCTCTTGCTAAGGCCTCAGCAACAAAACCACCCACACCGCCTACGCCGGCTAAAAAGACATGACTATTGATAAGGTTCTCAATCCCTTGATCACTAAAAACCAAGCGGCTACGCTCAAAAATAGCCGACTCTAAAAAATGATGACTCATATCGAAAAAATATCTTTTGCAGTTTGATCACAAACCGATTGTACAACAGAAAGGGGCAATTGCTTAATTTCTGCCACTTTTTTAGTAATCATGACGATGTCAGCAGGCTGTTGTATGCCATACCTCTGTGTATTGGGAAAATCTGTTTCCAGCACCATCTCCTCAAGTGCTAATCCTTGGACGACATTATGTCTATTTGAGCCTTCACGACAAATAAAGGGACCAATACCGATTTTAAATCCCAGCTTGACATAAGATTTCGCCAACTCGAGACTGCCATAAAAACCGTGTATGACCCCTTTCACCTTAGGAAACTGTTTTAAACTGTGTTGAACAGCTGAGTGACTCTTCACTGCATGGATTGAAACGGGAAGCTGCCATCTCTGAGCAAATTTCAATTGTAACTCAAAGGCTTTTAACTGTAGAGAGTGGGAAACTTTAATTTTAGGATGATAATCCAAACCGATCTCACCAATAGCAACTAACACTTCTCGTTTTGACTCTATCAAGGCTTCTAAGTCTGTCAGTTGTGCTAGAACTTGTTGTTCAGAGTCTGGAAGAAACCAAGGATGCAATCCTATTGCAGGGTAAATAGTTTGAAGAGGATAATGCTGTGAATTAGCCCAACTTTGGGAAATTTCAAGGGTAAGTTTTGAATCTTCTAAAGTAGTTGAAACAGCGATAATGCTGGGGCTTTCTGGATTATTTAGAATTTGGTTCAGTTGTTCCGAGTGAACCTGATTGAGATGACAGTGAGTGTCAATCATGGGATAAATTGAAGGTAGAAAAAAGGCCGTTAATAAACGGCCTTTTATTAAAGCTTAATTAAGCTTCTTCTTGCTGAACAGGTCGATCAACCAATTCAACAATCGCCATAGGTGCATTATCACCTGGACGATAGCCACACTTCAAAATACGGATATACCCACCTGGACGGTCTGTATAACGAGGACCAATCTCAGAGAAAAGCTTTCCTACAGCTGCTTTGTCGCGAAGGCGAGAGAACGCAATTCGACGGTTGTGTACAGAGTCGTTCTTAGCCAAAGTGATTAACGGTTCTGCAACAGAACGCAATTCTTTAGCCTTAGCAACGGTTGTACGAATCACCTCATGTTCAATGAGAGATGCCGACATATTACGGAACATCGCTTTACGATGCGAGCTATTTCGATTTAATTTACGACCACTCTTACGATGACGCATGATAGCTTCCTTTAATTATGCAGTTTCTTTGCTCACCAAACTAGCTGGTGGCCAATTCTCTAACTTAGTACCCAAAGAGAGCCCTCGTTGTGCAAGGACATCTTTGATCTCTTGCAAGGACTTCTTCCCTAAGTTAGGGGTTCTTAATAGATTCGATTCGGCACGCTGTACCAAATCACCAATATAGTAGATTTGCTCTGCCTTCAAGCAGTTGGCTGAGCGTACTGTCAACTCTAGATCATCAACAGGCTGAAGATAGATCGGATCAAATTCACTCTCTTCCTCTTCAGGCTCTGCAACTTCTTTGTGCTTCAAGTCAACAAAAGCATTCAACTGGTGATGAAGAACCGTAGCAGCTTGCTTAATCGCATCTTCAGGATTAAGCGTACCATCAGTGGTAATATCGATAATCAACTTATCCAGGTCAGTACGCTGTTCTACACGGGCATTCTGAACTTCATAGCTAACTGTGTGAACAGGGCTAAAGCTGGCATCCAATTTCAATACACCAATGGTGTTGTCATCAGATTGTGTTGCGGTACGGTAGCCCATACCTTTTTCAACTTTTAGTTTCATATTCAACACAGCGCCTTCACCTAAATGGGCAATTACCAAATCTTTATTGGCAACTTCCACATTATGGGTTTCGCTGATATCGCCAGCAGTCACCACTGCAGGACCCACCACATTCAAAGAGAGCTCTGCTTCTGTCCCTTCATGTAGCTTAATCGCTACTTCCTTAAGGTTCAAAAGAATCTCTAACACGTCCTCACGAACCCCTTCAATGGTTGAGTATTCATGAAGGACGCCATCAATCTGAACTTCGGTGATTGCTGCACCCGGCATAGAAGACAGTAAAATTCTTCTTAATGCATTTCCAAGTGTATGACCAAAACCACGTTCTAATGGTTCAAGCGTCACCTTGCTGTGATATTCATCGGTTGATTGAATATCGACCAGTCTTGGTGTTAATAGTTGTTCTAACATCTCTTGCATCAGACGCTGTCTCCGTTTGTGTTCAAACTGTTTTACTTAGAGTAAAGCTCTACAATTAAGTTTTCAGCGATATCCGCAGATAAGTCAGAACGATCTGGTAGGTTCTTAAAGGTCCCTTCCAATTTGTCTGCATCAACTTCAACCCATCCAACATGACCCATTTGTGTTCTTAGGTCCATTGCAGTTTTAATACGCTGTTGGTTTTTAGCTTTTTCACGAACGGAGATCACATCACCTGGTTTTACTTCGTAAGAAGGGATGTTTACAGTTTGTCCATTCACAGCAATTGCCTTATGGGAAACCAACTGCCGCGCTTCAGCACGTGTTGAGGCAAACCCCATACGGTAAACTACATTATCCAAACGACTTTCTAGGATCTGTAGTAAGTTTACACCGGTTGAGCCTTTACGTCGGTCTGCTTCTTTGTAATACAAACGGAATTTCTTTTCAAGAACTCCGTAGATACGACGCACTTTTTGCTTTTCACGTAACTGAAGACCATACTCAGTTACTTTTGCTCTGCGACCACCGTGTTGGCCAGGAATTTGATCAATTTTACACTTTGATTCAATGCTACGAATTCCACTTTTTAGGAATAAGTCTGTGCCTTCACGACGAGCAAGTTTACACTTTGGTCCAATATATCTAGCCATTTGAAATAATCCTATACACGACGTTTCTTAGGTGGACGACATCCGTTATGAGGAATAGGCGTCACATCTGAAATTGAAGTAATTTTAAATCCTACAGAGTGTAAACCACGCACTGCAGAATCACGACCAGGTCCTGGTCCTTTAACCATTACTTCCATGTTCTTCACACCATATTCTGTCGCTAACTGGCCTGCTTTTTCTGCAGCAACCTGAGCAGCGAATGGTGTACTTTTACGAGAACCACGGAAACCGCTTCCACCAGAGGTAGTCCAACAGAGGGCATTACCTTGACGGTCGGTAATGGTGATGATTGTATTGTTAAAAGTAGCATGAACGTGTGCAACCGCATCGGTTACAACCTGTTTTACCTTCTTTTTTACACGACTTTTTGCTTTTGCCATAATTTTTCTCGCAAGTTTTGCTTATCGTTTAATCGGACGCTTAGGCCCTTTACGTGTACGTGCATTCGTCTTAGTACGCTGACCACGAACTGGCAAGCTACGACGGTGGCGAATACCACGGTAGCATCCCATATCCATAAGACGCTTAATATTCATAGAAACTTCACGACGCAAGTCACCTTCAATCTTATAATTTGAAAGCTCTTGACGAATCGCTTCGAGTTGATCTTCTGTTAACTCTCTAACTTTTGTTGTAGGGTCAATGCCAGTCTTCTCAAGAATATTCTTGGAAGTGGTCAAACCTACACCAAAAATTGAGGTTAAACCAATAACAATATGCTTGTTAAGTGGAATGTTTACGCCGGCAATACGAGCCATCTGTGACGCTCCTCTAAATCCATCTTCAAAAAACGGCTGATTATATCAGCCTTCCATGTAAATATCTAGGAAAGTAAAAGGTTTATCCCCTTTATTTTCCTTTTAAATTTGCTTTACTCATCATATTTTCATACTGACCAGATTGAAGGTGAGCTTGAACTTGAGTCATAAAGTCCATCACCACAACGACGATGATCAGTAGTGATGTTCCTCCAAAATAGAAAGGAACATTCCAATAAAGGATTAAGAACTCAGGTAGTAAACAGACCAAGGTAATGTAAATGGCACCTGCTAGGGTCAATCTACTCATTACACTGTCAATATAGCGTGCTGTTTGTTCACCTGGACGTAGTCCTTTAATAACGGCACCAGATTTTCTTAAGTTATCTGCAATTTCATTTGGATTGAAGACAATCGCAGTATAGAAAAAGCAGAAGAAAATAATAGCTGCAGCATAGAGCATAATGTAAAGGGGTTGACCAGGAGAAAGCGTAGACGCTAAATCTTTTAACCACCCCATGTTCTCGGCTGAACCGAACCATCCACCCAAAGTAGCAGGGAATAAAATAATGCTTGAAGCAAAAATGGGTGGGATAACCCCAGCCATATTTAACTTAAGTGGTAAGAAGCTTTCTTGACCACCATAAAGTTTTCGGCCCCGCATTCTCTGTGCATAGTGGACTGGAATTCGCTTTTGACCACGCTCTACAAAAACAACAAATGCAATCACTGCCGCAACTAATGCCAATAAAACAAAAACGGTAATAGGATGTAGTGCACCAGTATTCACTTGCTCAAAAGTTCCCGCTAATGCTTTTGGCAATCCAGCAACAATACCAGCAAAGATGATTAAGGAAATGCCATTCCCTATGCCTCTTTCTGTAATTTGTTCACCCAGCCACATTAAGAAAACTGTGCCGCTCACCAAAGTGGTTACAGCAATCAACTTAAATAAAAAGCCAGGATCAATAACTACAGACATCCCATTGATGTTCTGTGATTCCAATGCTACCGCGACACCAAGTCCCTGGAAGGTTGCTAAAACAACCGTCCCCAAACGGGTATACTGGGTAATTTTACGGCGACCAGATTCACCTTCTTTCTTCAACTGCTCTAAGCTTGGTGATACAACCGTTAATAACTGCATAATAATAGAGGCAGAAATATAGGGCATAATTCCCAGAGCAAAGATGGAGAGACGCTGTAACGCTCCCCCAGAGAACATGTTAAACATGTCTAAAATTGTGCCTTTTTGCTGTTCAAACATCGCAGCCAAAGCAACTGGATCGATTAAAGGAACCGGAATGTGAGTTCCTAACCGATATACAATCAGCGCACCCAGTACAAACCAGATGCGCTGTTTTAACTCACCCATTCCTGAAGAAAGCATAGAGTTATTCATGATTAAGCTACACTACCACCCGCAGCTTCAATGGCCGCTTTAGCACCAGTTGTCGCACGGATACCACTTAACTTAACAGGCTTTTCAAGCTTGCCAGAGTTAATCACTTTAACAAACTTGATTTTACCTGAGATCAAGTTTGCAGCTTTAAGGGCAGCGACGTCAATTACTTCTGCTTCAACCTTTGCGAGTTCGTCTAAACGAACTTCAGCGGTTACAGCAGATTTACGAGAAGTGAATCCAATTTTTGGTAGACGACGTTGTAGTGGCATTTGCCCACCTTCAAATCCTACCTTATGGAATCCACCACTACGTGACTTTTGCCCTTTGTGACCACGACCAGCCATTTTTCCATTTCCAGAACCTTGGCCACGACCAACACGTTTCTTAGCCTTTGTTGCCCCTTCAGCAGGCTTTAAAGTATTCAGATACATTTTAGGCTTCCTCAACTTTTAGCAAATAGGAGATTTTGTTGATCATCCCTCTATTTTCAGGTGTATCAATCACGCTAACAGTCTGATGCATTTTGCGCAAACCTAAACCTTTAGCACAAGCCTTATGCTTAGGTAGGCGACCGAACAAACTCTTAACCAGTGTTACATTAATCTTCTTCTCAGACATCTTATTCACCTAGAATTTCATCAACCGTTTTGCCACGCTTTGCAGCAATTAGCTCAGGACTGTTCATAGAGGTTAAGGCATTCACTGTAGTACGTACAACATTTACAGGACGCGTGGTACCAATACACTTAGATAGTACATCCTTAACACCAGCAGCTTCTAGTACAGCACGCATAGCACCACCGGCAATAACTCCAGTACCTTCAGAAGCTGGTAGCAATATGATATTGGCAGCACCTTGCTTGTAGTTAATTGGGTATTGGATTGTGCCATTGTTAAGGTGTACATCACGCATGGTACGACGCGCTTTTTCCATTGCTTTTTTGATCGCAACAGGTACTTCGCTAGCTTTTCCGCTTCCGTAACCAACTTTACCTTCGCCATCTCCAACAACTGCAAGTGCGGAGAAACCAAAGACACGACCACCTTTTACAACCTTAGCAACACGGCGAACAGAAACTAACTTTTCGATCAAGCCGTCCTGGTCATCTCTCATTTCATGTGAAGACATAATTTAATCCTTTAACTTAGAAATTAAGACCATTTTCACGAGCAGCATCTGCAAGCTCACGAACACGACCGTGATACTGGAAACCTGAACGATCGAATGCGACCGTGTCAACACCCGCTGCTTTTGCTTTTTCAGCAATTGCTTTACCTACTAGTTGTGCAGCAGTTTTGTTACCAGTGTAATTTAATTCTTTTTTAATTTCCGCTTGTACAGTAGAGCAAGCAGCAAGCACTTGCGATCCATCTGCTGAAATAAGCTGAGCGTAAATATGCTTTGGTGTTCTATGAACGCATAAACGAACCTTATTTGAATCAGCAATCTTTGCGCGAGTCTTCTTAGCTCTACGAATGCGGGTACTCTTCTTATCCATTTCGAATTCCCAGCCTTATTTCTTCTTAGCTTCTTTACGTAAAATATACTCATCTGCATAACGAACACCTTTGCCTTTATAAGGCTCTGGTGGACGATAAGCACGAATTTCTGCAGCCACTTGACCGACTACTTGCTTATCAGCACCTTTAATCACAATCTCAGTTTGTGATGGGGTTTCTGCAGAGATACCCTCTGGAAGCTGGTGTTCAACAGGGTGAGAGAAACCTAGCGTTAGGTTAATCTTGCTACCTTGAACTTGAGCTCGGTAACCTACACCAACTAACTGCAATTTCTTTTCAAACCCTTTAGTAACACCGGTAATCATGTTATCAATGATTGAGCGAGCTGTACCAGCCTGTACCCAACCAGTTGGCCCCGCACCTTCTGTAGGTGCAAAAGTAAGCACACCGTCATTATTTGCGATGGTTACCTTTGGGTTAAATTTCTTGGTTAAAGTTGCTTTAGAGCCTTTTACCGTCACAGTATTATCTGCAGCGACAGAAACTTCAACACCGGATGGGATGCTGATGGGAGACTTTGCAATTCTAGACATTTTTAATCTCCTTTAAGCAACATAGCAAATGACTTCACCACCGATTCCTGCAGCACGTGCAGCACGGTCAGTCATAATGCCTTTTGATGTTGATACGACAGCGATCCCAAGACCACCGATAACCTTTGGAAGCTCATCTTTGTTTTTATAAACACGCAAACCTGGACGGCTTACACGCTTAATCATTTCAATTACTGGCTTCCCTTGGAAATATTTAAGTTCCAAGTTTAGTTGAGGCTTACCATTATTCTCTTCAACATTGTATGAAGCAATATAGCCTTCATCCGTTAAAACTTTTGCGATAGCAGTTTTGACTTTAGAGGCTGGAACTTTCACATTACTGTGCTCAGCCATCTGCGCGTTACGAACGCGAGTTAACATATCTGCTATTGGGTCAGACATACTCATAATCTTTAATCCTTACCAACTTGCTTTTCTTAAACCAGGAACATCACCTTGCATCGCTAACTGACGAAGCATGTTACGGGATAGACCGAATTTTCTATATACTGCATGTGGACGACCTGTAATACGGCAGCGGCGCTGACGACGAACAGGAGAAGCATTACGGGGAAGCTTATTCAACTTTTCCATCGCATCCATACGCTCTTCAAAGCTTAAAGAAGGGTCTACTGATGCCTTCTTTAATGCTTCACGTTTTGCCGCATACTTTTCGACCGTCTTAGCACGCTTAAGTTCACGTGCAATCATTGATTTCTTAGCCACAATAAACCTCTTATTTCTTAAATGGGAAGTTAAAGGCTTCTAACAACGCTTTAGCTTCTTCATTAGTATTTGCTGTGGTCGTAAAGTTAATATCCATACCACGGATCTTATCTACTTTTTCAAAGACGATCTCTGGGAAGATAATCTGCTCTTTTAGACCCATGTTATAGTTGCCTCGACCATCAAAAGCCGTTGCACTCACTCCACGAAAGTCTCTTACACGTGGAAGTGCAATATTAACTAGACGATCTAGGAACTCATACATTCTTTCGCCACGCAAGGTCACTTTACATCCAATTGGATAGCCTTCACGAACCTTAAAGCTTGCAACAGACTTACGAGCAATTGTCTTGATTGGCTTTTGCCCTGCAATTAATTCTAAATCAGACATGGCATTATCCAATGTCTTCTTATCTCCTAAAGCCTCGCCAACACCCATGTTAATCGTGATCTTTGTTAACTTGGGCGCTTGCATAGGAGTTTTATAACCAAACTTCTCAACCAGTTGAGAAACGATTTGGTTTTGATACAACTCTTTTAATCTTGCCATTTTAATTCCCTATCAAGCGCTAACTGGCTTACCAGACTTACGAAAAACTCGCACTTTCTTGCCATCAATCTCTTTAAAGCTCACTTTTTCTGGCTTTTGAGTTTCTGGGTTGAATAGCGCAACATTCGATGCATCGATTGGCATTTCTTTCTCAACAATTCCACCTGCTTCACCAGTCATTGGGTTTGGCTTCACATGTTTTTTTGCGAGATTGATGCCATCAACAACAACCTTACCATTCTGTAAAACTTTTGCGATGGTACCTTGCTTGCCTTTATCTTTGCCCGCAATAACAACCACCAAGTCACCTTTAATTAAACGATTCATCTTAAATCCTTATAAAACTTCTGGTGCAAGGGAAACGATCTTCATAAACTTATCGTTTCTCAACTCACGGGTGACAGGACCAAAAACACGTGTTCCAATTGGCTCAAGTTTGTTATTAAGGATAACTGCTGCGTTATCATCAAACTTGATTTTAGAACCATCAGGACGACGAACACCTTTAGCGGTACGAACGACCACAGCATTCATCACGTCACCTTTTTTTACTTTTCCGCGAGGATTTGCTTCTTTAACAGAAACTTTAATCACATCCCCAACACTGGCATAACGACGCTTTGAGCCGCCAAGCACTTTGATACACTGAACTCGACGTGCGCCACTGTTATCAGCCACATTGAGTACGGTTTGCATTTGAATCATGGTGGGACTCCATCCATACAATATTTTGAAAAAAGCGGATTATACACGAAAACCGCTAATATAACTAGTCCCAATTCAAAAATTGGCTTGGTTATAAAAGCGGTAACAATTAAATCAGATTTAATTGTCGCTTAAAGCTTATAAAGCAGCTTTTGCATCCACACTGACCAAAGACCAGGCTTTGTTCTTTGATAGCGGCTTAACTTCTTCAATGGTAACAGTGTCACCAATGTTGCAAGTATTTTCCGCATCATGCGCCATAATCTTGGTTGATTTACGAATAAACTTCTTGTACTTAGGATGCTTAATAAAGCGCTCTACAGAAACAACAATGGACTTATCCATTTTGTTACTGACGACAACACCCTGTAATGTACGAGATTTTTTAGCTTGTTCAGACATTCTTACTTACCTCCCTTCATTTTAATGAAGGTTTTAACGCGTGCAATAGAACGTCGGACAGTCTTAATACGCGCAGTATTCTTCAGCTGACCTGTAGAATGCTGCATTCTTAAGTTGAACTGCTCTTTTAACAATTCAACCAACTCTTGTTCCAATTCTGGAATGGTTTTTTCTTTTAAAGATTCTGCAGACATTTTACATCACCGTTCTTTTGACTACTTGGGTTTTAAATGGAAGTTTGGCTGCTGCCAGTTCAAAGGCTTTACGAGCAATTGACTCTTCAACCCCTTGGATTTCGTAAAGTACACGACCTGGCTGGATTTGTGCCACCCAGTATTCTACGCTACCTTTACCTTTACCCATACGAACTTCCAATGGCTTTTTGGTAATCGGCTTGTCAGGGAAAACGCGGATCCAGATTTTAGCTCCACGCTTTACATGACGAGTCATCACACGACGACCAGCTTCGATTTGGCGAGAAGTCATACGACCTCTTTCTAAGGCTTTAAGACCGTAATCACCGAAGCTAACCTTATTACCAACGTTTGCCAAACCACGGTTGCGTCCTTTCTGAACTTTTCTGAATTTGGTACGCTTAGGCATTAACATAATCAGTTATCCTCTTATTTACGGCCTTTTTTGCCTTTAGTGTTCGAACCATTATCATTGGTCAATGATAACTTACCCAGTTTTTCACCCTTAAAGATCCAAACCTTAATGCCAATGATGCCGTAAGTTGTATTTGCTTCAAAGGTTGCATAATCAATATCTGCACGGAAGGTATGCAAAGGTACACGCCCTTCACGATACCACTCTGCACGGGCAATTTCTGCACCGTTTAGACGCCCCGATACATTGATCTTGATTCCTTCAGCACCCAAACGCATCGCATTTCCTACTGCACGCTTCATCGCACGGCGGAACTGAATACGCTTTTCAAGCTGTTGAGCAATATTCTCTGCAACCAGCTTAGCATCTAGCTCAGGCTTCTTAATCTCTTCGATATTGATGTTAACTGGCATACCAGTCTTCTTTACCAAAGCTTGCTTAAGCTTTTCAATATCCTCACCCTTCTTACCAATAACAACACCTGGACGGGCTGTATGAATGGTGACACGGATACCGTTGGCAACGCGCTCAATATTGATTTTGCTTACAGATGCGTGGCTAAGCTTTTCATTGAGTTCTTTGCGAATTTCAAAGTCACTGATAAGGAAATCAGAATAGTTATGACTATCTGCATACCAGCGAGCATTCCAATCTTTGGTAATTCCAAGACGAATTCCAATAGGATGTACTTTTTGACCCATTCTGGCTCTCCTTATTCGTCACCAACAGTGACGGTGATATGACTTGTACGTTTAAGAATACGGGTTCCACGGCCTTTAGCACGTGCACGCATTCTTTTCATAGTTGGCCCTTCATTAACATAAGCTGCTGTGACTTTGAGTTCATCAATGTCTGCACCTTCGTTATTCTCAGCATTTGCAATCGCTGAATTTAGAACCTTCTTCATTAATTCTGCTGCTTTTTTATTGGTGAATTCCAAAATATTCACAGCGGTTTCAACGTCTTTACCTCTAATCATATCTGCAACAAGACGAGCTTTTTGCGGAGAGATACGGGCAAATTTATGAGTTGCACTGACTTGCATAATCGTTACCTCTTAGCCTTCTTATCTGCAGCATGACCACGATAAGTACGTGTCATGGAGAATTCTCCAAGCTTGTGCCCAACCATGTTCTCAGAAATGAAAACCGGCACATGCTCTCTACCGTTATGAACAGCAATTGTTAATCCAATCATCTCAGGTAAGATCATCGATCTTCTTGACCAGGTTTTGATTGGACGCTTATTACCAGATTCTTGTGCCTCAACCACTTTTTTCCATAAGTGGTGATCTACAAAAGGTCCTTTTTTAACTGAACGTGGCATCAGTGTCCTTCCTTATTTCTTATGACGACGACGGACAATCATATTGTCTGTACGCTTATTTTTACGAGTTTTCTTACCTTTAGTCGGTACACCCCAAGGTGTTACAGGGTTACGACCACCAGAGGTACGGCCTTCACCACCACCATGTGGGTGATCTACTGGGTTCATCGCCACACCACGCACAGTTGGGCGAACCCCTCTCCAGCGTTTTGCACCAGCTTTACCCAGCTTACGAAGGTTGTGCTCCGCATTACCCACTTCACCAATGGTTGCACGACAGTTTGCATGAATCTTGCGCATTTCTCCTGAACGGAGCTTAAGCAATACATAACCGCCTTCCTTTCCAGCAATCTGCGCAGAAGTTCCTGCACTACGAGCGATTTGCGCGCCTTTTCCAGGACGCATTTCAATTGCGTGAACCACTGTACCCACAGGAATGTTACGTAAAGGCATCGCATTACCAGGTTTGATAGCAACGACTTCACCAGATTCAATTTTGTCACCCTGCTTAACGTTCTTAGGGGCCAAAATATAAGCACGCTCACCATCTGCATACTTTAATAAAAGGATATGTGCAGAACGGTTTGGATCATATTCCATGCGCTCAACGACTGCTGGCACACCATCCTTGGTACGCTTAAAGTCGATCATGCGGTAATGCTGCTTGTGTCCACCACCTTGGTGACGCACAGTGATACGACCGTTGTTGTTACGACCACCCTTCTTGCTCTTTTTAGAAAGAAGCGGTGCATAAGGCTTACCTTTGTGAAGATCAGGCTCAACAACACTTACAACAAAGCGGCGACCTGGTGAGGTAGGTTTTGATTTTTTAATAATAGCCATCTATATTCTCCTATTCACCAATGAAGTCAATTTCTTGACCCGGCATCAGGCGTACAATGGCCTTACGTGTATCATTACGCTTACCTGCACGACCTTTAAACATCTTTGTTTTCCCTTTAATGTTAATCATGTTCACAGACTTAACCTTAACATCAAACAAAGACTCAACAGCAGTTTTCACTTCTGGTTTTGTCGCATCCGGTGCAACCTTAAACACATATTGGTCTGCCTTGTCAGCCATAATGGCAGACTTTTCAGACACATGTGGTGCTAATAATACTTTTAACAATCTTTCTTGATTCATGCCAAAGCCTCCTCAAGTTGCTTGACTGCACCCTGAGTCATGACAATTGTGCCGTAGCCTACTAGGCTGACAGGGTCAATTGACTTCACATCACAGACATCAGCTGCATATAGGTTGCGAGAAGAAAGGTATAGATTTTCATCAAAAGCTTCGGTAACAACCAAAGCATCTTTTAGATTCAACTGATCCAACTTCTCTTTGAACAATTTGGTTTTTGGTGCATCTACTTTGAAATCGTCAACCACGACCAAACGGCCTTTACGGTTTAGTTCAGACAAAATTGACTTGATTGCACCACGGTACATTTTACGATTCACTTTCTGCGAAAAGTCACGGTTGTGACCTGGGAACGCACGTCCGCCACCAACCCAGAGTGGGCTACGAATAGTACCGGCACGCGCACGGCCAGTTCCTTTTTGACGCCATGGCTTAGCACCACCACCACTCACTGCTGCACGATTCTTTTGTGCTTTGGTACCAGAACGGCTACCAGCCAAATAAGCGTTCACAACTTGATGAACCAAAGGCTCATTAAATTCAGCACCAAAAACTGAATCCGCTACGGAAAGCGTCTGTCCAGTTTCAGTGCCATCTGATTTCATTAATTTTAAATCCATAGTGCTCACCTTACTTAACCGCCTTAGTAACCATTACAACACTTTGCTTAGCACCAGGAACTGCACCTTTAATAAGCAGAAGTCCATTCTCAGGATCAACTTTTACCAACTCTAAGTTTTGAGTGGTTTGACGCACATTCCCCATGTGTCCGGCCATTTTCTTACCTTTAAAAACACGACCTGGGGTTTGGTTTTGTCCAATTGAACCTGGCGCTCTGTGAGAAACAGAGTTACCATGGGAGAAATCTTGCGTTGCGAAGTTGTGACGCTTAACAGCACCGGCAAACCCTTTACCTTTAGTGGTTCCAGTCACATCAACTTTTTCAACGCCATCTAAAACCTCAACAGAAACTTCAGCACCAACTTCGTAGTTACCAATCTCATCTGCAGAAACTCTAAACTCCCACAAACCTTCACCTGCCTCAACACCTGCTTTTGCAAAGTGGCCAGCAGTCGGCTTGTTAACGCGGCCTGCGTGAACAGAACCTGTTGTTACTTGTACAGCTGTATAACCATCGGTCTCTTCAGTTTTTAACTGAGTGATGCGGTTATTATCAACCTTAACAACAGTAACTGGAATCGAAACACCGTCTTCTGTAAAGACACGAGTCATTCCGACTTTCTTTCCAATGATTCCAATACTCATCTTTTACCTCATTATTATTAAGTTTAGCCATTACGATTGACAGCTAAACAATCACTTAGAATTAACGTAATTCTAATTGAACATCTACACCTGCAGCCAAATCTAACTTCATCAATGCATCAACAGTTTTGTCTGTTGGATCAATGATGTCTAATAAACGCTTATGTGTACGAATCTCATATTGATCACGCGCATCTTTATTTACGTGTGGAGAAATCAAAACAGTAAAGCGTTCTTTACGAGTTGGCAGAGGAATAGGACCACGAACTTGGGCACCTGTTCTTTTTGCTGTTTCCGTAATTTCTTTTGCGGACTGATCGATCAAACGGTGATCAAAAGCCTTCAAACGAATACGAATATTTTGAGTTGCCATAGACAAATTCTCGCTTTTTTAGAAAAAGAAAAGCAGCGCTCAATGAGCGCTGCTACATTTAGACGACGGATTATAAATAAAATGGGTTGAAATTACAACACTTTATTTAATACCATCAAAGATTTATGCACACAGGGTGCAAAGCGGGGTTTATTCGATGATAGAAGAAACCACACCAGCACCAACGGTACGACCACCTTCACGGATCGCGAAGCGTAGTCCTTCATCCATGGCGATTGGGTTGATCAACTCTACAGTCATCTGTACGTTGTCACCTGGCATAACCATTTCTACACCTTCTGGTAGCTGACATGCGCCAGTTACATCAGTGGTACGGAAGTAGAACTGTGGACGGTAGCCGTTGAAGAATGGCGTGTGACGCCCACCTTCGTCTTTTGACAATACATAGACTTCTGCTTCAAACTTGGTGTGTGGTGTAATGGTACCTGGGTGTGCCAATACTTGCCCACGCTCGATGTCTTCACGCTTGGTTCCACGTAGTAGGATACCTACGTTATCACCCGCTTCACCTTGGTCTAGAAGCTTACGGAACATTTCTACACCCGTAACGGTCGTTTTTTGAGTTGGGCGAATACCTACGATTTCAATCTCTTCACCCACTTTAATCACACCCGTTTCGACACGGCCGGTTGCTACTGTTCCACGACCTTGGATTGAGAAGATGTCTTCTACAGGCATTAGGAATGGCTTGTCTGTGTCGCGCTCTGGCGTTGGGATGTACTCATCCATTGCAGCAACAAGACGTGTGATAGATGGCTCACCAATTTCTGACTGGTCACCTTCGATAGCTTTTAGAGCTGAACCAATGATTACTGGGGTGTCGTCACCTGGGAATTCGTACTGGTCTAGTAGCTCACGTACTTCCATTTCTACTAGCTCGATAAGCTCTTCGTCATCTACCATGTCAGCTTTGTTTAGGTATACAACGATGTAAGGTACACCTACCTGACGAGAGAGTAGAATGTGCTCACGAGTCTGAGGCATTGGGCCATCAGCTGCAGAACATACTAGGATTGCGCCATCCATTTGTGCCGCACCGGTAATCATGTTTTTAACATAGTCGGCGTGACCTGGGCAGTCTACGTGAGCGTAGTGACGAGTTTCTGATTCGTATTCTACGTGTGCAGTTGAGATGGTGATTCCACGCTCTCTTTCTTCTGGCGCGTTATCGATGGCTGAGTAGTCTTTAACTTCTCCTCCGAACTTCTTTCCTTGCACAATGGTTAGTGCCGCTGTTAGTGTGGTTTTACCATGGTCAACGTGGCCGATTGTTCCTACGTTTACATGGGGTTTCGTTCTTTCAAACTTTTCCTTTGCCATTTTAATTTCCTTCTTTTAAATCACAAGGGTTTAAACACAAAAATCGCTACAAGGCACAGCCTTATAGCGACATTAAAAATTACAGTTTAAAGATTACCCACCTTTTTTAGAGGCGGCAATAATCTCTTCCTGAATATTGGCTGGTGCTTCATTGTACTTCTCAAACACCATGCTGTAGCTAGCACGCCCTTGAGTCAAGGAGCGAAGCTGAGTGGCATATCCAAACATTTCAGAAAGAGGCACTTCTGCCTTAATTTTCTTACCGGTTGGGATATCTTCCATGCTCTGTACTAGACCACGACGACGGTTCAAGTCACCCATAACGTCTCCCATATACTCTTCAGGAGTCGTTACTTCCACAGCCATAATAGGCTCCAGAATTGCAGGGTTAGCATCCTGAACACCATTTTTAACCGCCATACCGGCTGCAACACGGAAGGCAGTTTCGTTAGAATCTACATCATGGTAAGAACCATCAAATAGAGTCGCCTTCACATCAACAATTGGATATCCAGCAATTACACCATTTTCCAGTTGGTCTTGAATACCCTTCTCAACGGCAGGGATGTATTCACGAGGAACAACCCCTCCAACGATGGCGTTTTCAAATTCAAAACCGGTTCCAGGAGGAAGCGGCTCAAATTTGACCACAACATGACCATACTGACCACGACCACCAGATTGACGAACAAACTTTCCTTCCGCTTCCACTGGCTGACGAATCGCTTCGCGGTAAGAAACTTGTGGTGCACCCACATTTGCTTCTACACCAAACTCACGCTTCATACGGTCAACAATAATGTCTAGGTGAAGCTCGCCCATACCGGAGATAATGGTTTGACCTGTTTCTTCATCGGTTTTAACTCGGAAAGAAGGATCTTCTGCCGCCAACTTCTGAAGGGCAATCCCCATCTTCTCTTGGTCCGCTTTGGTCTTAGGCTCAATGGCGATAGAGATAACAGGCTCAGGGAATTCCATCCGCTCAAGCACAATCTTGTTATCGATATCACACAAGGTATCCCCTGTGGTTACATCTTTAAGACCTACCGCACAAGCAATATCTCCTGCATACACTTCCTTAATCTCTTCACGAGAATTAGAGTGCATCTGTAACAGACGACCAATACGCTCACGCTTCTGCTTCACAGAGTTATACACAGCACTACCTGCACTCAAATGACCAGAATAGACACGGAAGAAGGTTAGAGTACCTACATAGGGATCAGTCATAATCTTAAATGCCAGAGCTGCAAATGGTTCGCTGTCATCTGCAGGACGCGCTGCTTTTGAACCATCTTCCAACTCACCTTCAATAGCAGGAATATCTACAGGAGAAGGCATATAGTCAATAACTGCATCCAACAGAGCCTGCACACCCTTGTTCTTAAAGGCTGAACCACAGAACATTGGAACGATTTCATTATTGATACAACGCTGACGGATACCTGCTTTAATTTCTTCTTCTGAAAGCTCTTCACCTTCCAGATACTTATCCATCAACTCTTCATTGGCTTCAGATGCCGCTTCAATCAAAAGCTCACGATATTCTTCTGCTTGTTCGACATACTCTTCAGGGATGTCTTTATAGAAATACTGCATCCCCATGTTCTCTTCTTCCCAGTAGACGGCTTGCATCTTCACTAGGTCGATAATCCCTTCAAAGTTTTCCTCAGCACCGATTGGCAATTGCATCACCACAGGGTTTGCACCTAAACGGGTATTCACTTGCTCAACCACATTTAGGAAGTTTGCACCTGCACGGTCCATCTTGTTAACAAAGCCCATACGAGGGACTTGATATTTGTCAGCTTGACGCCAAACTGTTTCAGATTGAGGCTCAACAGCCCCTACTGAACAGAAAGCGGTTACTGCACCATCCAATACACGCAGTGAACGCTCTACCTCAATGGTAAAGTCTACGTGACCTGGGGTGTCGATAATATTAATACGGTGCTCTGGATACTGCTTAGCCATCCCTTTCCAGAAGCAAGTAGTTGCTGCGGAGGTAATGGTGATTCCACGCTCTTGTTCCTGCTCCATCCAGTCCATGGTCGCTGCACCATCGTGCACCTCACCAATCTTGTGGGAAATCCCAGTGTAGTACAAAATTCGCTCTGTAGTAGTGGTTTTCCCCGCATCGATATGCGCCATGATACCGATGTTACGATATCTTTCTATTGGAGTCGTACGTGCCACTTTTTATAACCTTTATTAAACTGCTTAAACAAATAAAGGCCCTTCGAAAGGAGCCTTTGAATCTTACCAACGAAAATGAGAGAAAGCCTTGTTGGCTTCTGCCATCCTGTGAGTATCTTCTTTCTTTTTCACCGCTGCTCCACGATTTTCTAGAGCGTCGGATAGCTCACCAGCTAGGCGAAGCATCATACCCTTTTCGTTACGCTTACGAGCGGCTTCCACCAGCCAACGCATGGCCAAAGCCATTTTACGAGCTGGACGCACCTCAACAGGCACTTGGTAGGTTGCCCCACCCACACGGCGAGATTTTACCTCAACCACTGGCCCAACATTGTCTAGGGCCTCTTTTAGAAGTGCTGCGTGATCACCGCCCTTCTTACGTTCTACAACAACATCCAATGCACCGTAAACGATTTTTTCAGCAACAGACTTCTTGCCGCTGACCATTAACATGTTGATAAATTTTGTTACAACAACATCACCAAACTTAGGATCAGGAAGCACCTGTCTCTTTGGTATTTCTCTTCTTCTTGCCATTCTGACTCTTCCGGTTTAAAAGCAAAAACAAAAATTGCTAAACATATGTCAAGCAACTAATAATAATTTATTAGCTCTTTGGACGCTTAGCACCGTACTTAGAACGACCTTGTTTACGATCTTTCACACCAGCACAATCCAATGCACCGCGAACTGTGTGATAACGCACACCAGGCAAATCTTTTACACGACCACCACGAATCAATACCACGCTGTGCTCTTGAAGGTTGTGACCTTCACCACCAATGTATGAAGTCACTTCATAACCATTGGTAAGACGCACACGCGCAACTTTACGCAGGGCCGAGTTAGGCTTTTTAGGGGTGGAGGTATAAACACGCGTACAAACGCCACGACGCTGAGGGCATGCCTCAAGTGCGGGAACGTTAGACTTTTTAGGCTTGTCTTTACGCGGCTTACGCACCAACTGGTTGATAGTAGCCATTAATTTCTTACTCCATTATGAGATTTATTAACTCAATAACCCAAAGAGACCTTTGCACGAGTGAATCCACGGCTAAAAATGGCTAAAATTTACCTATTCTTTGTTAGAAAACTTGCCAATAGCAAGCTATTGACTACATTTTCAGCCTCGATTAGATAAATTTTATCTCGTTTTTAGCTCGCGTCTCACGCGTGCAAAGGTCTCCCAAAATAAACGGCAGACACAATGTGCCTGCCAAATAAGGTTAAAGAATTTTAGTGATCTAATATCAATAAGTCAAGCAATAACTTATTGAAATCCAAAATTTATTGGCAGGACTGGGGATTTTAAAGCTAAAAAACAGTCCTACCTTTGATGCTAAACTTCTTCAGTCTCAGCATTGGCTTCGCTAAAGAACGCTTGCGCATCCATCTCTGCTAACTCTGCATCTTCTGCTTCAGAAGAGACAACATCTGCACTGTCAACAAAAGCCTTCAACTCAGCATCTATCTTCTCTTGAGCTTTTTTACGCGCTTGGTGATAAGCAAAACCAGTCCCGGCAGGAATCAAACGCCCAACAATGACGTTTTCTTTCAAACCGATTAACTGATCACGCTTCCCACTGACAGCGGCTTCGGTTAGCACTCGGGTCGTCTCCTGGAAGGAGGCTGCAGAGATAAAGGACTCAGTCGCTAAGGAAGATTTAGTAATACCAAGCAAAATACGCTCATATTTCGCTTCTTGCTTGCCCTCTTCTCGCATTTTAGCGTTCATCTCAAGAACACGGGCATACTCAATCTGCTCTCCCTTGATTAGGCCGGTGTCCCCAGGATCTTTAATCAACACCTTACGCAACATTTGACGCACAATGGTCTCAATGTGCTTATCATTGATTTTCACCCCTTGTAGGCGGTAAACCTCTTGCACTTCATCCACAATGTACTCAGTCAGCTTAGCCACACCGAGCAGACGGAGAATGTCATGAGGATTTGGGTTACCATCAACAACGATATCCCCTTTCTCAACACGCTCCCCTTCAAATACCGTCATGCTACGCCATTTTGGAATCAGCGCTTCATACTGCTCACCACTATCCTGAGTAATCACCAATCGCTGTTTACCTTTGGTCTCTTTACCAAAGCTTACAACCCCTGAAACCTCTGCCATAATGGCGGGTTCCTTAGGAATACGTGCTTCGAATAGGTCGGCCACTCGTGGCAGACCCCCGGTGATATCCTTGGTTTTGGAAGACTCCAAAGGCATTTTCGCAATGACATCACCCGACCCTACCTTATCGCCTTCCTGAACAACTACGACAGCATTTTCAGGCAAGAAGTAGATGGCAGGCGTTTGCGTCCCAGGGAAACTGACACTTTCCCCTTGATCATCCACCAATTGAATATAAGGACGCGCCTCTTTATTCATGGAGTTACGATCCTTAGCACTCTTCACAATGTAGATGACCAAACCGGTTAATTCATCGACATGCTCTTCTACATTGTCTTCAAAGTTGCCAAACACCACCTTACCTTCTGCTTCGGTAATAACTGGATGCGTGTGTGCATCCCACTTGGCAATAATCTGCCCAGACTCTACTTGATCACCATCATTTACGGTAATAACAGAGCCATAGGTGACTTTATAACGCTCTTTTTCCCGACCATGCTCATCTGAGATGGAAATCTCACCTGAACGGGAAATTAAAATGTTATTACCTTCGGAGTTCGTGACGGTTTTAAGGTTTACAAACTTAATCTTACCGCCATGCTTCACTTCAATCTGGTTTTGGGCTGCAGAAGCAGAAGCGGTTCCCCCGATATGGAAGGTACGCATGGTCAACTGTGTACCAGGCTCACCAATGGACTGAGCTGCCATAACACCAACGGCCTCCCCTAAGTTCACGCGCTGTCCGCGAGCTAGGTCACGACCATAGCACTGCTGACACACACCAAACTTGGTTTCACAGGTGATCGGTGAGCGAGCTTTAACTGAGTCGATTCCGTGGCGATCAATTTCAATAACCGCTACTTCATCCAATAAAGTACCAGCAGGGAAAATCACTTTACCATCAGAAGAGAGAACATCTTCACTGAGCACACGCCCAAGAATACGATCCTTCAACTCTTCAACAACATCTCCCCCTTCAACCAAAGCAGAAATCGTGATGCCTTCGGAAGTACCACAATCTTTTTCGGTAACGACCACATCTTGAGCTACATCTACCAATCGACGGGTGAGGTAACCAGAGTTAGCGGTCTTCAATGCGGTATCCGCCAAACCTTTACGCGCACCGTGGGTAGAGATAAAGTACTGTAATACATTCAACCCTTCACGGAAGTTAGCGGTAATAGGGGTTTCGATAATTGAGCCATCTGGCTTAGCCATCAAGCCACGCATCCCCCCTAACTGACGCATCTGTGCAACCGATCCACGAGCACCAGAGTCTGCCATCATAAAGATAGAGTTAAATGAAAGCTGCTTAACTTCATTGCCATCTTTATCAACAACGGTTTCATACTGCAGCTCATCCATCATCGCTTGTGTTACCAACTCATTGGTATGAGACCAAATGTCGATAACCTTATTGTAACGTTCACCTTCTGTCACCAAACCTTGGGCAAACTGACGCTGGATCTCTGCTACCTGCTCTTCAGCTCGTTTGATGATTTCGTATTTCTCCTTCGGAATCAACATGTCGTCAGAACAGAAAGAGAGTCCGCCTAGGGTTGACCACTTGAATCCAGCATACATCAGCTGATCCGCAAAAACGACCGTCTCTTTCGACCCAAGAATACGGTAACAAGCGTTCAACACCTTACTGATATTCTTTTTCGTCAGGTTGGTGTTCAACAAGTCAAAACTTAACCCTTTTGGCAAAATCCGTTTTAGAATGGCACGCCCTACAGTCGTGTCAACTATACGGGTTACGGCATTCTCTTTACCTGTTTCATCAATGGTCACTTCATTGACTCGAAGTTTGATTTTAGCGTGCATTTCCACTTCTTTAGCATCTAAAGCACGCTCAACTTCTTGCCAATTTCCAAAGACACGACCTTCACCCTTAGCATTAATTCGCTCACGAGTAATGTAGTACAAACCTAATACCACATCCTGCGAAGGCACAATAATAGGCTCCCCATTCGCAGGCGATAATAAGTTATTGGTGGACATCATTAAGGTTCGTGCTTCTGCTTGCGCCTCTAGTGAAAGGGGCACATGCACCGCCATCTGATCCCCATCAAAGTCAGCGTTAAAGGCTGAACAAACCAATGGATGCAGGTTAATGGCTTTACCTTCAATCAATACCGGCTCAAAGGCCTGAATACCCAAACGGTGAAGAGTTGGCGCACGGTTCAGAAGAACAGGGTGCTCACGGATTACTTCATCCAACACATCCCATACTTCAGGCAAGCCTTGCTCTACCATCTTCTTCGCCGCTTTAATGGTTGCCGCCAAGCCACGCTTCTGCAGCTTGCTAAAGATAAAGGGCTTAAACAACTCTAAAGCCATTTTTTTCGGCAGTCCACACTGGTGCAAACGCAGGCTTGGTCCAACTACGATTACAGAACGACCTGAGTAGTCCACACGCTTACCAAGTAGGTTCTGACGGAAACGCCCTTGCTTACCTTTGATCATATCTGCCAAAGACTTCAACTGACGCTTGTTTGAACCCGTAACGGCACGACCACGACGGCCGTTGTCTAACAATGAGTCAACAGACTCTTGCAACATCCGCTTCTCGTTGCGGACAATAATATCTGGCGCCATTAAGTCTAGAAGACGCTTTAGGCGGTTATTACGGTTAATAACGCGACGGTATAGGTCATTCAAGTCAGAAGTTGCAAAGCGACCGCCATCTAGTGGAACCAAAGGACGCAATTCCGGTGGCAAGACTGGCAATACATCCAGAATCATCCACTCAGGCTTATTTCCCGACTGCAAGAAGGCGTCAATCAACTTCAAACGCTTAGTAATTTTTTTCTGTTTGGTTTCAGAGTTGGTGGCTTCCATCTCTTCACGCAAACGATCTGACTCTGCTTGAAGGTCGATCGATTGCAACATCTTCTTAATTGCTTCGGCTCCCATCTGAGCCTCAAACTCATCGCCGTACTCGTCTAGCGCATTCAAGTACTCTTCTTCAGAAAGCAACTGCCAAGGCTCTAGTGGTGTAAGACCGGGGTCAATCACCATAAAGGCTTCAAAATAAAGCACCGCTTCAATCTCTTTTAATGTCATATCCAACATTAAGCCGATACGAGAAGGCAGAGACTTCAAGAACCAGATATGGCTAACAGGGGTTGCTAAATCAATGTGCCCCATGCGCTCACGACGCACTTTAGCTTGAGTGACCTCAACCCCACACTTCTCACAAATCACACCCCTGTGCTTTAAGCGCTTATATTTTCCACACAAGCACTCATAGTCACGGATTGGCCCGAAAATTTTGGCACAGAAAAGACCATCGCGCTCTGGCTTAAAAGTACGATAGTTAATGGTCTCTGGCTTCTTTACTTCGCCATAAGACCAAGAGCGAATCTTTTCAGGTGAAGCAAGGGAGACTTTAATCTCATCAAAATCCGTTGAGACATTCTGTTTTTTCAAAAAACCAAGTAAATCTTTCATTAGTCTTGCTCCAACTCAATATCAATACCAAGTGCACGGATCTCTTTCCGCAACACGCTAAAGGACTCAGGCATACCTGGCTCCATATACTCATTTCCATCCACAATGTTCTTATACATGCGGGTACGACCGGTCAAGTCATCAGACTTCACCGTCAGCATCTCTTGTAGGGTGAAGGCAGCACCATAGGCTTCCAGCGCCCATACTTCCATCTCCCCGAAACGCTGACCACCAAACTGGGCTTTACCACCCAATGGCTGCTGGGTCACCAGACTATAAGGTCCAGTAGAACGGGCGTGCATCTTATCGTCTACCAAGTGGTTCAACTTCAGATAGTGCATATAACCAACGGTGACTGGACGATCAAACTCTTCACCGGTAATACCATCAAATAGTTTCATTTGACCACTTTCTGGCAAATCTGCTAAACGCAATAGCGCCTTAATCTGCTCTTCTGAACAGCCATCAAAGACCGGAGAAGCCATCGGCACACCCTTACGTAGGTTCTTCGCCAGCTCAATGATTTCATCATCTGTCCACTGGCTGAAGTCAACGCCTTGCCCTTGGGTTTCGTTGTAAATCTTATCTAAGAAGTCGCGCACTTCTTTCACTTCAGCTTGCCGTTCAAGCATCTTGTTGATCTTGTCACCCAGACCCCAAGCAGCTAAACCAAGATGAACCTCTAGGATCTGACCAACGTTCATACGGGAAGGTACACCAAGTGGGTTCAAGCAGATGTCAACCGGGCGACCAGTTTCATCGTAAGGCATGTCTTCCACAGGACAAATTCGGGAGATAACACCCTTGTTACCGTGACGACCCGCCATCTTATCTCCAGGCTGAATGCGACGCTTCACCGCCACATAAACTTTTACCATCTTTGAAACACCTGGCTGAAGCTCATCACCTTGAGTCAACTTCTTACGCTTCTCTTCATAGGCTTTATCTAACTCTTTACGCTTAGTTTTTAGATAATCTTGAAGGGATTCTAACTGCTTAGCCAGCTCATCATCCGCCACATTTAGACTGAACACCTTGTCATCTGTCAGCTTTTCAAGATAGGCATCATCAATAACCGTATCATCTACTAACTTCTGACCCTTAAGCATTTGCTTGGCACGAGCAATTGTATCTTCTAAAAGAATGTTGTACTGCTCATCAAAGTCCTTCTTCACCTTTTTCAATTCAGCATTCTGAATCTCAATGGCTCGAGCATCTTTCTTCACCCCTTCACGGGTAAAGACCTGAACATCAATGACCGTTCCTTCAATCCTTTTCTGCACACGCAAAGAGGTGTCTTTAACATCAGAGGCCTTTTCACCAAAGATGGCACGCAAAAGCTTCTCTTCAGGGGTCAGCTGAGTTTCACCTTTAGGGGTGACCTTACCGACCAAAATATCGCCCTGCTTGACCTCTGCACCTACATAGACAATACCACGCTCATCCAAACGAGAAAGCGCAGACTCACCGACATTAGGGATATCCGCAGTAATCTCTTCTGGCCCAAGCTTGGTATCACGGGCCATACAGGTCAACTCTTCAATATGAATGGTGGTGTAACGATCTTCCTGAACCACACGCTCAGAAATCAGGATCGAATCCTCAAAGTTATAACCATTCCAAGGCATAAAGGCGATACGCATGTTTTGACCTAGTGCCAATTCACCCATATCGGTAGATGGTCCATCTGCCAAAACATCCCCACGCTGAACCTTTTCACCCACTTGAACGATAGGCTTCTGGTTGATACAGGTATTTTGGTTAGAGCGCTGGAATTTCACCAAATTGTAGATATCTACCCCAGACTCACCCTCTTGGATCTCATCGGCATTCACACGCACAACAATACGCGACGCATCAGAAGAGATGACCTCTCCACCACGGTTTGCCACCACGGTGACACCAGAATCAATGGCAACGGTTTTTTCAATCCCAGTTCCCACCAATGGCTTTTCAGCACGAAGCGTTGGTACTGCCTGGCGTTGCATGTTAGATCCCATCAATGCACGGTTAGCATCATCGTGCTCCAGGAAAGGAATCAAGGAGGCCGCCACAGAAATGATCTGTTTCGGTGACACATCCATATAATTCACATCTTTAGAGGATGCCAAGGTAAACTCGTTCTTATAACGAGCAGAAACCAGTTCATCGATAATTTCGTTATTCTCGTTCAGCTTAATATTGGCCTGAGCGATCACAAACTTCTCTTCATCAATGGCTGAGACATACTCAATCTCATCCGTCACCTTACCATCTACGACTTTGCGGTAAGGCGTTTCTAGGAAACCATACTCATTCGTGCGAGCATAAATCGCCAGCGTATTAATCAAACCAATGTTTGGCCCTTCAGGCGTTTCGATTGGACAAACACGACCGTAATGGGTTGGGTGAACATCTCGCACTTCAAAGCCTGCACGCTCACGCGTTAGACCGCCGGGTCCTAAAGCAGAAACACGACGCTTATGGGTTACTTCTGAAAGCGGATTCACCTGATCCATAAACTGAGAAAGCTGGCTTGAGCCAAAGAACTCTTTGATGGCTGCTGAAACAGGCTTAGCATTAATCAAATCCTGAGGCATTAGGCCTTCATTTTCTGCATGATTTAAACGTTCTTTAACCGCACGTTCAACACGCACCAACCCCACACGGAAAGCATTTTCTGCCATTTCGCCCACTGCACGGATACGACGGTTACCTAGGGTATCAATATCATCAACCGTACTATTACCGTTACGGATATTAATCAGCTCACGAACCACATCAATGACATCTTTTTTTTCAAGAACCAATGAGCCTTCGTTATTTTTACGGCCTAAGCGGCGGTTAAGCTTCATCCGTCCAACTTTAGAAAGGTCATAACGGGTTTCATCAAAGAATAAGCTGTTAAACAACGCCTTTGATGACTCAGGTGTAGGTGGCTCACCTGGACGCATCATGCGGTAAATTTCAATCTGGGCTTCAAGCTGAGAAGAGGTGGTATCAAGATTAATTGTATCGGTAATATAAGGCCCATTATTATTCTCATCAATAAACAGTACCTCAAGATCAACCTTACCTAGCTCTATAATTCTCTCAACCGTTTCAGCAGTAATAACAGAATTCGCTGCAGCAATAAGCTCACCAGACTCCTTATCCACCAAGCCTGAAACCAATACCTTCCCCAGTAAGAACTCAGGAGATACTACAGTTTCCTTAATATCGGCTTCCTTGAGTTGCTTAATAGTACGGGTTGTAATTTTTTTGCCTGACTTCACAATGGCTTTACCATCAACCTCAATATCAAAAGCAGCGGTCTGCCCTTTCAACTGATCTAAATCAAGCTTCAGGAATATCTTGCCCTTTTTGACACTGATATTCATGGTGTCATAGAACATACGAAGGATTTCTTCGTTGTTATAACCCATAGCACGCAATAAAACGGACACTGGCAACTTACGACGGCGATCAATACGCGCATAAACACAGTCATTATGGTCAAATTCAAAGTCTAACCAAGAACCACGATAAGGTATGATTCGGGCATTGAATAGCACCTTACCTGAACTATGAGATTTCCCTTTATCACTGTCAAAGATCACACCAGGGGAGCGGTGAAGCTGTGTCACGATAACGCGCTCTGTACCATTAATAACAAAGGTACCGTTATCAGTCATTAGAGGCATATCCCCTAAATAGACTTCCTGTTCTTTAATATCTTTAACGGGTCGATTGCCAGCTGGTGCATCTTTATCATAGATCACCAGACGCATTTTTACACGCAAAGGTGCTGCATAAGTGACGCCACGTTGCTTACACTCTTTTACATCAAACTCTGACTGCCCAAGGTGGTAGCTGACATACTCTAAGTCTGCAGTCCCTGCAACCCCTTTAATTGGAAACACAGATTTGAAAGCTGCATGAAGCCCAATATTCTCACGCTCTACAGGCTTTTTATCCTTTTGTAAAAACTCATGGAATGAGCCTTTTTGTAATGAGAGTAGGTAGGGAACTTCCAAAATGGAGGGGTTGGTTGAAAAATCTTTACGGATCCGTTTCTTTTCGATTAAAGAATAAGCCATTTATTGCCTCGACATCGTATTGTAATTAGGTCTTTAAGACCGGGACAGTACCTAAAACTTTGATAACCAAAAACTTTTCTGATTGATCACACTTTTAGACACTACAGAGGAAAGTAGAACCCAACTTTCCTTAAAACGAGAAAAGGCCGGTGGAAAATCCACCAGCCAATTCAGCTGCTAAAGCAGTTAAATAATCAGGATTACTTAACTTCAGCTTCAGCACCAGCTTCTTTAAGCTGGTTAACAAGATCTTCTGCTTCTTCTTTAGAAACACCTTCTTTAAGAACAGTCGGTGCAGATTCAACTGCTTCTTTAGCTTCTTTAAGACCAAGACCTGTAATTGCACGAACCGCTTTAATTGCTGCAACTTTGTTAGCACCAGCACCAGTTAGTACAACATCAAATTCAGTCTGCTCAGCAGCACCACCAGCTTCACCAGCAGCAGGTGCAGCAACCGCTACAGCTGCAGCAGCAGCAGAAACACCGAACTTCTCTTCCATTGCTTCTACAAGTTCAACAACTTCCATTACTGACATATTAGCAATGGCTTCTAAAATTTCGTCCTTTGAAATTGACATTTCTAGTTCTCCTAAAACAAATTAAAATAGTTGGGTAAATTATGCCGCTTCTTTGGCATCTTTGATTGCTGCCACAGTGCGTACCAGCTTGCCAGGAACCTCGTTGAGAGTCTTCGCAAGTTGCTCCACTGGCGCTTTCATTACAAACATAAGTTTGCTGATTGCTTCGTCGTAAGTTGGTAGAGAGGCAACTGAATCCAATTGGTCTGACCCCATAGCGCCATTACCAATCGTCAATACCTTCACAACTAACCCAGCATTATCTTTAGCAAAGTTCTTGTAGACACGCGCCGCAGAACCTGGATCTTCCATAGAGAAAGCATAGACCAATGGGCCTACTAACTCTGATCCAATATCTTCAAACTGCGTACCTGTAAGCGCACGACGGGCAAGGGTGTTTTTAATAACACGCACCTGCACATTCGCTTCTCTTGCTTGTCTGCGAAGGTTAGTCATATCCTCCACTGTCAACCCACGATACTCTGCTGCAACTACTGAATAGGCATCTGCAGCAATAGCAGACACTTCTTCAATAATGCGCTTTTTATCGTCAAGTTTAAGTGCCATATGACCTCCAAACTAGTAAAACCTCAGTTTTACTCTTCCATCTACGTAGGCATAAGACAATTAAGTGTATCCTCCGATACACACCTACGGTCTGCGATGGGTACTCACCTAAATTATTTGTTTAAGGAGACCCAATTCGCATAAATTCAGCGGCTGTTTCCAGCCCCTAAATTATAAAGTAGTTTGATCGATGGTTACGCCAGGCCCCATTGTGCTGGAGATGGCGATCTTACGGATGTAAACACCCTTCGCTGAAGCAGGCTTAAGCTTATTTAGATCATCGATCAATGCATTCAAGTTTTCTTTGATGTCTTCTGCAGAGAAAGTAACGCGCCCTACTGGAGCATGCACAATTCCACCTTTGTCTGCACGGTAACGAACCTGACCGGCTTTCGCGTTTTTAACCGCGTCAGCAACATTAGGAGTAACGGTTCCAGTCTTAGGGTTAGGCATCAAGCCACGTGGCCCTAGTAGCTGACCCAACTGACCCACAACTCGCATGGCATCTGGGCTTGCAACAACCACGTCAAAATCCATCATGCCGCCTTTGATTTCAGCTGCCAAATCTTCCATACCCACATAATCTGCACCTGCTGCTTTTGCAGCTTCTGCATTTGCTTCGTTGGTAAATACCGCAACCTTAACCTCTTTACCAGTTCCTTTTGGAAGAACAGTTGCACCACGTACAGCTTGGTCTGACTTACGAGGGTCAATACCAAGACGAACGGCCACATCAACAGACTCAGTAAAGTTTGGGCTGGCAAACTCTTTTAGAATTTCAACTGCTTCATTCAAGTCGTACTGCTTTGTTGAGTCAACACGCTCTTGAATCATTTTTTGTTTTTTAGATAGTTTCGCCATGTCTTACCCCTCTTCCACTAGGCCCATGCTACGAGCTGTTCCTGCAATAATTTTCACTGCAGCATCCAAGTCGTTTGCATTCAAGTCAGGCATTTTAGTATTGGCAATCTCTTCCAACTGTGCACGGGTAACTGTTCCAACTTTCTTCAAGTTAGGCACAGGGCTTCCGCTTTTGATTCCGGCTGCTTTCATTAGCAACACAGAAGCTGGAGGGGTTTTGGTAACAAAGGTAAAGCTGCGATCGTTGTAAACTGTAATAACAACTGGAATCGGCAGACCTTTTTCAATATTTTGAGTCTGTGCATTGAATGCTTTACAGAACTCCATGATATTCACACCATGCTGACCCAACGCTGGACCAACTGGTGGACTAGGATTTGCACCGCCCGCAGGCACTTGCAATTTAATATAGGCTTCAATCTTCTTAGCCATGCTTACTCCTTTTGGGTCAAACGCCTTTCGGCTCCCCGATTAAAAAATGCGGTTCCCCGCGCTTTAATTAACTTTTTTCAACTTGTGTAAATTCAAGCTCTACTGGAGTGGAACGACCAAAGATGAGTACAGAGACCTGCAACTTATTCTTGGCGTAATCCACCTCTTCAACCACGGCCTCAAAGTCTTTAAAGGGGCCATCAATAACTCGAACCATTTCCCCTGGCTCATACATCACTTTTGGACGTGGCTTCTCAGATCCTTCCTGCATTCTTTCCAGAATGCGATCCACTTCTTTTTGAGAAATTGGCGCCGGACGATCACTGGTTCCACCAATAAACCCAAGCACCTGAGGCACACTTTTCACTAAGTGCCACGCATCCTCATCCATTTCCATCTGTACTAAAACATAACCTGGAAAGAACTTTCGCTCACTGGTGTACTTTTTACCGTCACGAACCTCTACCACTTCTTCTGAAGGCACCAGCATCTCACCAAACTTATCCTGCATGCCAGCACGATCCACGTACTCCTGAAGTGCTTTCTTAACTTTGTTCTCATAGCCTGAATAGGCGTGTACAACATACCAACGCTTAGCCATCTTATCCACCTTGTCCTGTTAGAAGCTGCACCGCCCATAAGAAAAACATATCTACCAACCAAAGAAAGAACCCCATTATGACCACCACAACAAACACTATCAGGGTCATTTGTATGGTTTCTTGCCTAGTCGGCCAAACAACGGTTAACACCTCTTTTTTTACCTGAGCCAAATAATGGATCCAGCCACGCCCTTTTTCCGTTTTAGACAACAAAAAGACCGAAACTCCCAGCCCTGTCAACAACCCTAAAACGCGAATAACGGCATGCGCTTCAGAATAAACATAATAGCCAACCAAAGAGGCCGCCATTAACAGCAAAGCAAAAGTAAAGAGGAACTTGTCTTGTGGCGTCTCTGCCACTTGCTGATTTTCAATTTTCTTTGACATAAATTTCTATTCTGAAAGCTAAAACGACCTGAACAAGTTCAGGCCGCTATAAAATATGGCAGGGGTAGAGAGACTCGAACTCCCAACACCCGGATTTGGAATCCGGTGCTCTACCAATTGGAGCTATACCCCTGTAGATTCAAAAAAGGGGATTATAAACATCCCCTTCTTTATTTTCAAGTAATTTACTGACGAATCAGCAATTAGCTTAACTTTACTCGATGATGGAAGAAACCACACCAGCACCAACGGTACGACCACCTTCACGGATCGCGAAGCGTAGTCCTTCATCCATGGCGATTGGGTTGATCAACTCTACAGTCATCTGTACGTTGTCACCTGGCATAACCATTTCTACACCTTCTGGTAGCTGACATGCGCCAGTTACATCAGTGGTACGGAAGTAGAACTGTGGACGGTAGCCGTTGAAGAATGGCGTGTGACGCCCACCTTCGTCTTTTGACAATACATAGACTTCTGCTTCAAACTTGGTGTGTGGTGTAATGGTACCTGGGTGTGCCAATACTTGCCCACGCTCGATGTCTTCACGCTTGGTTCCACGTAGTAGGATACCTACGTTATCACCCGCTTCACCTTGGTCTAGAAGCTTACGGAACATTTCTACACCCGTAACGGTCGTTTTTTGAGTTGGGCGAATACCTACGATTTCAATCTCTTCACCCACTTTAATCACACCCGTTTCGACACGGCCGGTTGCTACTGTTCCACGACCTTGGATTGAGAAGATGTCTTCTACAGGCATTAGGAATGGCTTGTCTGTGTCGCGCTCTGGCGTTGGGATGTACTCATCCATTGCAGCAACAAGACGTGTGATAGATGGCTCACCAATTTCTGACTGGTCACCTTCGATAGCTTTTAGAGCTGAACCAATGATTACTGGGGTGTCGTCACCTGGGAATTCGTACTGGTCTAGTAGCTCACGTACTTCCATTTCTACTAGCTCGATAAGCTCTTCGTCATCTACCATGTCAGCTTTGTTTAGGTATACAACGATGTAAGGTACACCTACCTGACGAGAGAGTAGAATGTGCTCACGAGTCTGAGGCATTGGGCCATCAGCTGCAGAACATACTAGGATTGCGCCATCCATTTGTGCCGCACCGGTAATCATGTTTTTAACATAGTCGGCGTGACCTGGGCAGTCTACGTGAGCGTAGTGACGAGTTTCTGATTCGTATTCTACGTGTGCAGTTGAGATGGTGATTCCACGCTCTCTTTCTTCTGGCGCGTTATCGATGGCTGAGTAGTCTTTAACTTCTCCTCCGAACTTCTTTCCTTGCACAATGGTTAGTGCCGCTGTTAGTGTGGTTTTACCATGGTCAACGTGGCCGATTGTTCCTACGTTTACATGGGGTTTCGTTCTTTCAAACTTTTCCTTTGCCATGACGCAAACTCCTGTAAAGTGTGTTCGCTGTCAAAACAGCGACAATAAATAAAAATGGAGCTTCCAATCGGAATCGAACCGATGACCTCATCCTTACCATGGATGCGCTCTACCGACTGAGCTATGGAAGCAGATACAAAAAGCCCCCTCTATCATCAACGCTGATTAGAGAGGACTTAAAAACTGGAGCGGGTAAGGGGAATCGAACCCCTCTCATCGGCTTGGAAGGCCGAGGTAATAGCCAATATACGATACCCGCATGGTGGAGGGTGGTGGATTCGAACCACCGAAGGCATAGCCAGCAGATTTACAGTCTGCCCCCTTTGGCCGCTCGGGAAACCCTCCTAAATTGTGAGTGCGTATTGTACAGTTTAATTTAAAGGTGTCAACAAAATCTTAGCACTTTTTTGATATTTTTCGCAAACCACTCCTAAGAGAAGTGCTGTGATTGTGGCGTATAAATTCACGCATGCAAAGCACTCTGTTAAAATAGCATTATGAATCTGAATATTTCTCCCTCAACTCTTGACTGGCAATCAGCATTAGCCTTTGACCAGCAACACATTTGGCACCCTTATGCAAAACTCCCATCACCTCATGCGCTGGTGGGCGTACAATCTACCCAAGGTAGCTTAATCACCCTTGCAGATGGTCAAACGGTCGTTGATGGCATGTCCAGTTGGTGGGCGGCGATTCATGGCTACAACCACCCTTTTATCATAGAGCAAGTGCAGCAACAGTTGCAGACCATGCCTCATATTATGTTTGGTGGACTCACGCATCAACCTGCCATTAAACTTGCACAAAAGCTTATTGAGTTAACACCCAAAGGACTGGATAAGGTGTTTTTTGCTGACTCTGGTTCGGTCTCAATCGAAGTCGCAATAAAAGTTGCACTACAATACTGGATCAGCCGAAACCAGCCCCAAAAACATCGCCTGCTCACGCTTCGCAATGGTTATCACGGCGATACCTTTGCGACCATGGCAATTAGTGATCCAGAAAATGGCATGCACCACCTCTTTACACCTCTTCTCACTCAACACCTCTTTGCCCCCGCACCTCTACCTGGCTTTCAACTGGCTGATAGCACTGAAGACACCGATATTTCAGCTCTCACCGCCCTGGTTGAGCAACACCATCATGAGTTGGCTGCTATTGTTTTAGAACCCATAGTACAGGGTGCCGGTGGCATGCGGTTCTACCGCCCTGAATATTTAAAAGCGGCTCGTCAATTGTGCGACCAATATAACCTCCTAATGATTGTCGATGAAATTGCCACTGGCTTTGGTCGCACCGGCAAACTCTTTGCCAGTGAATGGGCAGAGATCTCTCCTGACATTATGTGTGTAGGTAAAGCCTTAACTGGTGGCACCTTAACCTTGGCTGCCATGCTCTGTACACAAGAGATTAGTGACACCATTAGCCAAGGCGACCCAGGCCTGCTCATGCACGGCCCGACCTTTATGGCCAACCCCTTAGCCTGCAGTGCAGCTAATGCCAGTATCGAGCTGCTCTTAAACAGCCCATGGCAACAAAGTGTTGAGCAACTAGAACAAAAGCTCCAACAACAGCTCACCCCCCTCAAAACGCTCGAAGGCGTGCAAGATGTTCGTTGTTTAGGGGCCATAGGCGTTGTGGAACTCGCGCGAGACGACTTAGGACCTGCCATTCAAGCAGCCGCTTTAAAGCATCAGGTGTGGCTTCGACCCTTTGGTAAGCTAATTTATACCATGCCTGCCTTCAATATCTCCGAAGAAAATTTACAAATCCTAACAGACGGCATGACAGCGGCCATTACAGAGGTTTTATCAAAAAAACCTTAAACCTAAAATCCCCAGCCCTGACATAATAAGTCTCCTGCTTTAGGGAAGTGCTGATTCAATCGCTTTTGACTAGAAAAGGGTAGCGGTGCGATGCAGTGCTTTGCTTGCGGAAGGCTGTAGAAGCCGTTGGCGAAATAGGCGGAAAAGCAAGCCAACTGTCTGAGCGAAGCGAGTTTTGGCTTGCCCGACTATGAGCCTTACGGATTCACAGACTGGAGCATTCAAAGCACAGTGTCGTGCCGCTGCCCCTATAGAATTTAATTAATCAGCACTTCCTTATTGACCTAGGGCGTTACTGCTCTACACTTTGCTGAATAACACCCACCAATTGTTGTGCCACCACCCATTTATCAGCTTTTTTTATTTCCACCTGTTTTTCTGGCGTTAAAACCCACAAAGCATTCTCATCCTGCTCAAACCCTTGGTTTTCTCCTACTTGATTGGCACAGATCATATCCAGCTTTTTCTGCTGCAACTTTTTCTGGGCATACTCCAACACATTCTCTGTCTCTGCTGCAAAGCCAATGGTAAAGGGTTTGTCTGGCTGCTGTGCTACCCAAGCGACAATATCAGGATTTTTCACCAACCTTAAGGTTATCTCCTCCTGATTAGGCTGTTTTTTTAATTTCTGCTCTGCCGGCTCTGCTACACGATAATCTGCTACGGCTGCTGCACTGATAAACACCTCAGCATCCGCATAAAAATCTTGCACCACGGCAAACATCTCTTCTGCCGTTTTGATATTGATTCGCTTTACACCTGGTGGCGTTTCCAGCCCTGTTGGCCCTGAAACCAAAACTACATCGGCTCCCCTATCGGCGAGTGCCTGAGCAATAGCATAACCCATCTTGCCCGAGCTACGATTGCCTATAAAGCGCACCGGATCAATCGGCTCATAGGTGGGGCCTGCTGTCACCAACACGGGTAACTGATGCCAAAAAGGATCTTTGGAAATGCTGATCGACTCTGTCTGTAACGCCCGCATCGCCACCTGTTCTACTATCTCCTGCGGCTCTGCCATGCGTCCCTCGCCTACTTCTCCACAAGCCTGTTCGCCCGATGCAGGCGGAATAATATGCACACCTCGCTGCTTTAAGCTATTGATATTTTCCTGAGTAGCTGGATGTTGCCACATTAAGCGATTCATCGCTGGCGCAATAAAGAGCGGACGATCGGAAGCCAGCACTAAGGTAGAGAGCAGGTCATCTGCCAACCCTACCTTTAACTTTGCTATGGTATGAGCGGTGGCAGGCGCAATCACCATCACCTCTGCCCAACGCGCCAACTCAATATGACTCATGCCCGCTTCTTGCGTTTCATCAAACAGTGCATCTCGCACTGGGCGACCCGCCAATGCTTGAAAGGACAAGGGTTGAATAAAAGCCTTGGCTCCCTCAGTCATCACCACCTGCACTTCATGCCCTGCTTTCACCCACAGCCGCACCAGCTGCAAGCTCTTATAAGCAGCAATCCCACCAGAAACCCCTAATAAAATTTTCATCCTTCTACCAAAGCCTCCAAAGGTTGAAACACCATAGGGCGCCCTGTTTCAGACACAGCAACGCCCACCGCCTGGGCCTGCACCATAACCTGACCATCTTCTTTAATGACCTGCTGCTCAAACAGATATTTGAGTCGCCCTGTTTTCTTTAACTGCACCGTCACCTCAAACAGGTCGTCTGGGCGCAAAGGGGCTTTAAACTGCAATGCAATGGAGGCCAGCATCAAATTCACCCCTTGTGCAGCCAAGGCGGCAAAGTCAATACCATTGGCGCGTAAAAACTGGTGGCGTGCATGCTCTAGATAATTTTGATACACCGCATTGTTCACCACCCCCTGCAGATCACACTCATAATCCCGCACCTGCATCACCACTTTAAACATATATTGTATCCACTCCAAATTTTGGCTAAGATGGTCGCTATCTTAACAAATTCAATGAGATCTTTGCACAGTGGCCATTACAGACTGGCATGAAAACGATCGCCCCCGAGAGAAACTGCTAAAATTTGGCGCTGATCACCTCAGCGATGCAGAGCTGCTCGCCATTTTCCTGCGGGTGGGCACCAAAGGTAAGAGCGCCGTTGACCTCGCACAAGACCTACTAAATCACTTTGGTTCACTTCACGCTCTTCTGGCTGCAAGCGAGTCTGAATTCTGTCAAGCCAAAGGGTTAGGGCAAGCCAAATTTGTGCAACTCAAAGCGGTGCTAGAGATGGCACGCCGCCACTTTGAATCTGGCCTTAAAAAAGGCGAAGCCTTCCATACGCCGGAAACGGTGGCACAGTTTCTTCACCATAGTTTTCCCAATCACAACGCCCGAGAACGGTTTGGCGTTTTACTGCTCAATCAAAAACATCAACTCATTCGTTTTGATATTCTTTTTGAGGGCACCCTAAACCAGGCCAGTGTTCACCCCCGAGAAGTCGTCAAGCAGGCACTTCTTCATAATGCCGCAGCGGTCATTGTCGCCCACAACCACCCCAGCGGAGATCCTGCGCCCAGCCAAGCCGACATCAAACTCACCCAACAACTCCAATCTGCACTTGAACTAATGGAAATGACCCTACTTGATCACATTATTTTAGGAGACTCTGGGCGTTGGCACTCACTTAAACAACACAACCAAATGTAAAAACAAACAAGGCTCAAAAATGTCAGAATCCCCAGTCCTGCCTAGAAAAAAGCCAATTTTTCAGCAAAACAAACCCTCTGCACACCCCCTATTTGCCTTTATCTGGATATGGCTCACCTTTTTTGTTGCGCTCTGGCTCAGCTGGCACCTTCTGACCAAGATAGATTTTGGTTACCCCTTTTGGTATCAATACGGCGGTATTCAATCCAATATTGAAACTTATGCCCCTCAAAACCGTTACCGCCATGATTTTGAAACCACTGATGACGCCCAACGCCAAGCACTCTTTCACCAAATTGCACAGGCCATTCAGCTTCCGCCTGAACAGGCGCTCAAGCAACTGAAATCTCTACACTACACCACCGCCGATGGACAACAATTTTCTCTGCTTAGAGAGCCAGAAGTGCTTCACCTAGTTGATGTGAGCTATCTCATTCAACAACTCAATGCCGCTGGAAGAGCCCTGGCTCTTATCTGGATTGGGCTCACCCTCTGGGTACTGCTGCGAAAGCTGTGCTTTCCCTCAAAGCAACAAGCACTCTGGATGCTGCTCGGAGGGCTGGGCATAGCGATACTTGCGCTTCTCATTATCGGCCCCACAGAGGTGTTCTACCAACTGCACCATTGGGTCTTTCCAGCGGGACACCCATGGTTCTTCTACTACCAAGACTCTTTGATGAGTACAATGATGGCTGCTCCCAAGCTCTTTGGGCAAATTGCACTGCTCATGCTGTTCACCACTCTGCTACTTTTTTGGCTGGTTTGGCAAATATTTCAACGCCAAGCTTGCATTCGGAGCTAAAACTGTGGATAATTCCGCTTCTTCATTCTGTTGATTTTCATCACGACTGCAGCTGAAAAGCCTGCCAAACGGTGAAAAATCATAGAGTTAGAAATATTCGAATATTTTTAATCCGCTGAAATGATCGAAGGGATTCGACCATTTCACAAAATCCATACAGATTTGTAGCGATTCAGATTGCCCCTGAAATCTGTCAGTTCAAGACGGAAAATGTGAGTTTATAAATAATAAATGACCATTGTCCAACGCAGAAATGGCAGGTTTCAGGGGTGAGCTGAATTGTTACACTGGATTTTTAATTTTGAGAGGAATTAACAATGGCTAAAGTTTGCCAAATCACAGGAAAAAGACCTGCTGTCGGTAACAATGTTTCTCACTCTCATCGTAAAACTCGTCGTCGCTTTCTGCCAAACCTACAAACACACCGTTTCTGGGTTGAGAGCGAAAACCGTTTTGTCAAACTACGCATCTCAACTGCTGGCATGCGTATCATTGACAAAAACGGCATTGAGTCTGTGCTTGCTGATTTGCGTGCACGGGGTGAGAAAGTCTAAGGAGACAACTGATGCGCGATAAGATTAAACTACAATCTACCGAAAGCCCTTATTTTTATACCACAACCAAAAATAAGAAAAACATGGCCGGTAAGTTTGAAATTAAAAAGTACGACCCTGTTCTTCGCAAGCACGTACTTTTTAAAGAAGCCAAAATCAAATAAGCATTGTCTCTCAATGCGACCATTGAAAAACCCAGCATCTGCTGGGTTTTTTATGCGCTTTGGTGAATGACTACTCGATTCCGTCCTTGTTTTTTAGCTTGATAAAGTGCATCATCCGCCTGGCGATAGACCACTTCTGCTTTGGTTTGCGGATGTGGTGAAACAACCACTGCACCTACAGACAGGGTCAACACACCCAGTTCTGTATTTTGATTAGGAATGCATAAAGCATGAACCGCTTGACGAAACTGCTCTAAGTGAACAGTCAATGCCTTACCCTCTTCATAGGTAATCACGCCAAACTCCTCACCGCCCATGCGGAATACAAAATCATTACTGCGTGAAAAGTACTGTTTAATGGTCGAAGCAACCTTCTGCAATGCCTCATCCCCTTGCTGATGGCCATAGGTATCATTCAATTTTTTAAAGAAATCAATGTCCATCATCACAAAAGCCATCTGCTTGCCATCTCGACAAGCACGCTTGAGTTCTTCAGGCATTTTTTGATTAAACATTCGGCGATTATAAACTTGTGTTAACTCATCACACCGACTAAGTTGCTCTACTTTTTTCTCTGCAGTTATGTCTCGACGGGTAGAATAAACCCATTCCACTTTTCCTTTTCGGTTGACGTAAGGCTTAGAAGATAGCTCTATCCAACACCGTCGACCATCCCTATACTCCTCTTCAATCTGTCCCTTCCAGGGCTCTCCCGCACGCAGTCGCTCAAGAATAGCCTCCACTTCTTCTTTAGGAACAATAAACTTCTGATAACTAAAAACCGATTGTCCAATAATTTCCGATCGTGGCAGTCCAACCAACTCACAATAGCTATCTGAAGCATCGACTAAAGTTAGTGAGTCCATATCCATCACGGTCGCAATGGTAAGCTCATTAATCAGTTTAATATAACGTTGCTGTTCTTGTTTAAGACGCCAGACATAGATTAACAAAGCCAACAAGGGAATAATCACCAAGAGTGCAATCGCCAACAACTGCCATAGTTTACGATTATCCACTTCTTTGACCATTTTGAGCGGCAGCCATTTATTTAGAATCGCTTGTTTTTCTGCATCCGTAATCTGATTTTGTACTTTCTGAAGAATAGAGAGCAGTATTGGGTTGTCCTTCGGCACACCCATCGCCAATTTAAACTGCTCACCAATATCTCCCACCACCTTTAAACCATCCAAATGGCTTGTTCTAATTGCATAATTAATGACTGCTAAATTCCCTAAATAGCCAATTGCTTCACCATTTAAAACTGCTTGCAACCCCTGCTGAACATCCGAAACCGGCAATACTTTTAATTGCGGATAGTAGGTTTTTAAATACTCTTCTGAAGCATAGCCTTTAGTCACCGCAATCGTTTCTCCCGATAACTGCTTTAGATGGGGAATATAATCGAGTGTTTCCCGTGATACCAACACCATCGGAAAAGTTAAATAAGGTGAGGTAAAATTTAAATATTTTTGTCTTTCTGGCGTAGCCACGGCAGCACTTAAAAAATCCAGTCGTCCTTGAAATGTTTCTTCCAAAACTTTTGTCCAACCCTGCGAAACATTTGGCTCAAATGCCACGCCTAATTTCTTTGAAACCAAAGCTAAATAATCTGCTGCTATTCCACGACAGTTTCCATCCTTATCAATATATTCAAAAGGAGCCCAATCAATATCACTACCTATCTTTAAAACAGGATGCTGTTGTAAATAGCTTCTTTCAGCCTCGGAAAACTTCAATGATTGGCGAGAATTAAAAATGAGTTGTGAAAAGTCTAGGTTCTGTATTGCATCTGACGCAATCATTCCCATTTTTACCATATCTTCAGCAATTTTTTGAACTTTAATCTCAGAAATTTCACCAATACGCGCCTCTGAAAAAGGCTGTACATAGCGTTTAGTAACCCTCGCTTCCTCCAATAAATTTTTACGACTTTTATAAACACTATAATGAGCGATGATATAGTCAACAACTTGTTGAGGGTGTTTCAATGCAAACCGCCAACCTTCTATTGTCGCTTGCCGAAACTTCATCAAGGCTTCAGGATGCCCACGTGCAAAACTCTGGCAGGTAAAGGTTAGATCACCAAAAGATTCTACGCCATAGTCCTTTGGATCCACAATATAAAAGGGCACACCAAGGTCTTTTAGCTGAAAAGGCTCATTCGTAATATATGCCGAGTACAAGTCGGTTTTATGCTGAATAAAATCTTCCAGTTTCGCACGATTTTTTAGCTCTGTAAGTTCAACTTGCGCTAGATAGATAAGACTTAATACTTCATAATTTCGAACTAGCATTATCCGTTTATCTTCCAGCTCACTTAAACTCTCTACTGGAACATGACTGAGTAAAACCAAAGGAGAGTATTGTGCGCCAGAAAATAGTAACTTAACCGGACGTCCTTGCAAATAATCTTCTATTAACCTTGACCCATCCACCCCTATATCAAATTGACCCGATAAAACAGACTCTACAATGTCCTCCCCCTTCCAATCATGCAAGTCCACCTCTAATCCAGCATTTTTGTAAAGACCTAACATCTGAGCAGCATAAAACCCCGCATACTCAAATTGATGATGCCAATTAAACAATACAGAAATTGGAACTTTATCTGAATGGGTAGAAGAGGACTGTAAGGAACTGTCTGCCATATTGGCAAAAACTGAATGGCTAAAAAATAGACAGATCACCCAAATCAACAAAAACCGGCCCATAATCAAATCCGCAAATAAACTAGGTTTAATCATTATAGGCCATTCTACATTCTAAAACCTGCCTTAAGGCATCTTTTCGCAGGCGTAGTCGATACGGAAAGAAAAGATAACGCAGAGGCTGGGAATTTGACTTGCCCAGAGGCCAAGCGGTTTAATCAGCACTTCCTTAAAAATCATCTTTATGAAAACACGCAACGCAAAGCTCTCTATGTAACTACTGAATAGTTACCTCTCTATTTATAAAACTTCTTTTTTGCCGCAACCATCGCTGGCGGAATGTGAGACCAGTTTTTAGGTAAACAGCGATTTGAAAAGTTTCTCGCTGCATACACAGCTCTCTCAAAATCTGCAAACAAGACCACCTCCCCCTCAGATCCCACTACACTAAACCCTACTTCATTTTGTTCAACACAATATTTAATTCTTTGCATGACGCCCCCTCTTTTCATTCCTCTTACTTACACTATCGACTTAAAAAGCATAAAATGAAGTCCTGTAATCAAAAAGAAGCTTAAACCATGCCAGAACTACCCGAAGTCGAAACCACCCGTCGAGGCATTACCCCCAAAACCCAAGGACAGGTCATTCAGTCTATTCACATTCGACAGCCCAAGCTCCGCTGGCCAGTTTCCCCTTTTTTGCAAGAAAACAGGTTGGCAGGACTGAGGATTTTGAAGATTTTGCGACGTGGAAAATATTTAATTCTGCAAACCGAAAAGGGTGATATTCTGGTTCACCTAGGCATGTCTGGAAATTTACGCATCCTGCCCCAAGAGACGCCCGCACAAAAGCATGACCATATTGACTTGTTTCTAGACAATGGCCACCTGCTTCGCTATCACGACCCTCGGCGCTTTGGTGCCTGGCTCTGGGCAGACAAAACCGAAGGGGGCTACACCCAACACCCTCTGATTAAAAAGCTAGGACCAGAGCCATTATCAGAAGCATTTAATGCCGTTTATTTACGACAACAGCTACACGGCCGAAAGTCTCCTATTAAAACGTTGATTATGAACAGTCAAATTGTAGTGGGCGTGGGCAATATCTACGCCAATGAAGCCCTGTTTTTAAGCAGCATTCATCCCCAAACCCAACCCTCACTGCTCACATCCCAGCAGTACGAAACCTTAGTACACCATATTAAACAGGTACTGGCCGCTGCCATTGAACAAGGTGGCACCACCCTCAAAGACTTTCTCACCCCTGATGGCAAACCTGGCTACTTTGAGCAACAACTCCATGTTTATGGCCGAGTTGGAGAGCCCTGCCCTCAATGCCAAACACCGATTGAAAAACTGCAACTTAACCAAAGAGCCGCTTACTTCTGTCCTAATTGCCAGCCAGAGCCACCGCAAAATAAATAGTTACAAAACTTAAGGAAGTGCTGATTAAATCGCTTGGCTTCTGGGCAAGCCAAATTTCCAGCATCAAGGCATCTTTTCGCAGGCGTATGTCGATACGGCAAGAAAAGATAACGCAGAGGCTGGGAATTTGGCTTAGCCCCCTTAAAGTCCCTCTCGAGCTCAAGCGATTTAATCAGCACTTCCTTAAAGCTTTCTTCATACTTAAACCCACCCCTACCCTTACTTTCTAGCCGGTTATCCTCTACAATTTCAATTATGAAAAGACACCCCATCTTTGCCCTAATCATTATCCTATTAGCGGGCTGTGAGCAAAAAAACCCTCAACCCAAGGTGGAGACTTGGCCTTTGGTCCAACAGTGCAACCTCCATCAACAAGCCTGTACTGCTGAACATAACGGGCAAAAAGTCACCCTAGACATTACCCCCAAACCCATTCCCGTCGCTAAACCTCTTCATGCAAAAGTCATACTCTCTCAACTCAAAGCACAACAAATCCAACTAGATATTAGCGGTATCAATATGTACATGGGCTATAACCGCCTACCGTTAGACAAGACTGATGCTCACCATTGGCAGGGCTCTACCATGCTCGCCTTCTGCACCCATAACAAAATGGATTGGGTGATTACTCTAATCATTGGCAAATCAGATGGTCACAAATTGCGTATTCCCTTCTATCTTGAAACAAAAAGCCGCTAACCTATGAAGAAAATCATCTAAGAGATCTGTTGAAACCGTATTAAAATACTCTCCCAATTAAATCACTATCAATGTAAAAAAGGTGACACCTATATTTGACAAATACCGTTTAGCATTCAAGATAAATTATTTATAAATGCCCCGTCGCATATTTCCTGACTTCCGCACTTTAAAAACAAAAGAAGGAAAACAAGCCGTCGTTCGCAACGGTTACCTCCCTGAACGAACCATTCAAACAGGGTTAGGAGACATTTCAGTAAAAGTCCCCAAAGTACGAGACCGCTCCAATCAGGGTATAAAGTTCAACTCCAAGCTAGTTCCCCCTTACTTGAAGAAGGTAAAAGCGATAGAAGAACTCCTCCCTTGGCTCTACCTAAAAGGTGTCTCCACGGGAGATTTTTCAGAAGCACTGCAAAGCCTGCTAGGAGAGAACGCACCAAGACTATCGGCCAGTACGATTGGTATATACACGCATGTACGCCAAGACGACCGCCTCTGCTTACTCGTCATCATTGGCTCTACAGCCGATGGAAAAAAAGAGCTCATCGCCCTAGATGGTGTCGTCACGAGATTAGGCTAGAACATCTAACCATATGAAAATACAACGAATTTGTACAGCAGACAAAAATGAGCTTATATTCTTGGCATATCTTGTAGCAATACCTCTCCATTGTTTGAGTTTTAAAAAGGCGTTTTCTACTAAGTGCCTGAGTTTGTAAAGATGCTTATCATACTCTCTTTGTTCTTTACGGTTCTTTTTTGAAGGGATAACAGGTGTCATGCCTTGCTTTTCAGCCTGCTCAATAATCTCATTTGTATCATAAGCTCTATCTGCCAATAAATATTCAGCACTGATGCCTTCAATCAATACTCCAGCTTGGGAACAATCTGCTGTAGTGCCATCCGTCGCTGTTATTTTGACTGGCATACCATTAGCCTCTACTGCTATATGCAGTTTTGTGTTAAGCCCCCTTTTGTGCGACTCATGCCTTGGTTGCCTCCTTTGGCACCTGTTGCGTGCGGATGTACTTTACTGTGCGTGGCATCAATAATTAGCCATTCGTAATCCGGGTCTTCTATTAATGCTTCCAAAATTTTTTCCCATACTCCTTTGTCCCTCCAGCGACAAAATCGTCTATGGGTATTCTTCCAATCACCATATTCCTCGGGGAGATCTCTCCAAGGAGAGCCTGTTCTTAAAATCCAAAATACGGCATTAATAAACTGTCGATTATCTTTCGCTATACCTCCCCAGCTTCCTTTTCTTCCTAGAAGCATGGGTTCTAATAGCGCCCATTTTTCATCGGATATATCATGTCTTTTATAGCTGGCTTCCATCTTACTTCTACATAATAAGGTTAATTATTGTTTGAAAATAGATGTATTTTAACCTCTCGTGACGACACTATCTAATGATAAGTCCTCTTAATTCTCTATCAAATTCATATAGCTGACGTAAATATTCAAATTCAAATGAACCTTGAAAAGATTTGTTTTTTGGATGAATATAGTGATGTAAATACCCTTTCAAACGATAAGATCCTACAAACTGAAAGTAAGCCAGAGCAATATCGTAACTTTCTTTAAGAACAATCAATCCGCTTTCAATGTATTTATCAAGTAAGTCTTTAGGGGTAAGAGGAACTTTATTAAATGTTTTCTTCATTAGTAGTAGTAAGAAGCACAAACCGTAGATACAAAAAACCCGCCTTTTGCACTCCTAATTTAATAGGCCCCTGCCCGAAGACAGGAAGTGTGGCGGGTATGTTGACTATTATAATCTTACATTTCTCTTGAATTGTCAAATGATCGATATTCCTTAGAAATTCCTGACTATACTGCAACACCCATATAGATAAGCAAAAGTAATCAGGGAGAAATTTGGCTAATCGTGTTGAGTGTCATATAACATGAAGCTTCAGATCAGAAACTCTCTCGTAAAAACCATGCTTACTATTATGCGATGGTGATGCTTTGTGTTTACGCTGAGTTCCATAAGGTAAATAACAAAACTGCCCGAAAGCAGTCTGTTTCTCGAATGACTAAGCAGACACATCCATCAAATATTTATAGCCCGTCATAATCAGAAATCCCTCCAGCCATCACTCCCGCTTCTCATACTCATACCTTATCTGAAGGGATCTGATTATATCGACAGGCTTGACAATGTGTACACCACCAAAGCCCCATGGCGGTTGCAACAAACAGCCCCTGCCACACCAAATAATGGGACAGAACATGCCCCTGTAGAACGGGGACTAGCACGCTTGCCACTATTGCATTGCCACTCCAGCATGAAGGCGTTGATTGGGGGAATACGGAGCGTAAAGCTCAATCGGCATGCCCTGTTTTAGTTGTGGCAATAAACGACTTGGCAACGGAATTTGTGCTTGTAATTGAGCATTATTGACCAACTTAAAAACAGACACTCCTGAGGCAATGAAATCACCTTTTGAAATGAGACATTGGGAGATATGAGCTTGGATTGGCGTAGAGCCTGCTGCCGACGCACTTGGGCTGCTTTTTTTTGTGCAACAAGTGCCCCAAACTGAGCCTGAGCCTCATCAAGTTTTGCTTGATTTGTAGACCGTTTAGCCAACAATCCTTTTAAGCGTGTCACGCTTAACTGCTGGGCTTTTAACAAGGCATTGATGCGTTCAATTTCTGCTTCGGCTGATTGTTTGGCTAATTGGTAGTCCGTATCATCAAGTAGTGCTAATACAGTTTCTGGTTTTACCGCATCCCCTACATCTGACCCAAACAACCTCTCCGCTCGCCTGTGCTTTTAAAGTTGGGGCTTGTTTAGCAACAAGTGAGCCCATGGCCTGTTCACTTACCTCTATTGGTGCAATAATCGGTTGGGTCACTGTGACAGGAAATGCCCTTATCGTATGTTGTGGCGATGTATTCGCTTGTGTTTCGGCATTTGCAGGCAGAGAAATAATCGGCAAATAACATAGGGATAATATCGACAAAAAGACAGCAGGATTGTGGGCAAACTCACTTTGTGAAAGATGACGCAGTATGGTGTGTGATTGGAAATATTGCAGGTTCATTGAGATTAAAGTAAAAGCAACCAGTTCAGCAGGGGGATCAGCCTTCAAAATGCCTTGATTAATGCCATCTTCAACCATTTTTATGAGTAATTGGAAATGCTCTGCAAACACCTCTTGTGCTAAGGACTGCTCTATCCCAGCTTCCCCTTCGATAACCTCACGCATAACCAGTAGAGTGATCTCTGGCTGATCTAAGATTTCTTGTAACTCTTGTTGCAGGAAAGGGGCAAGATTCTTAAAACTGAGATCAATATGACCTTTTGCCGCTTCATTGAGTAGACCCGCACTACTTTGACAGGCAGCTTTAAGCACAGAGATATAAAGCTCTTGTTTGGAGCCAAAGTGATGAAAAAGATTGGCTTTGCTCATCCCCGCAGCTTTAGCGATGGCATTCATTGAAGTGGCAGCATACCCTTTTTCAGCAAATAAAGGCAGAGCTGCCTCAATAATAATGTGAGATTGAGATTCTTGTTGAGTCATAGTCTGTCGATTTATTGAGCGTTGAAGTTGAATACATTTACAACTGACCGACCGGTTGGTCAATTCTATTTTAATATGACACTATGACCAATATTCCCCCTCTGCACAGTACTTGCAGAAAAGGTAAAAAACGAAGAGGAAATAAAAAATTCCGCTAAAGGGCTGCTCACAGGAGAAGAAAAACCTGTTAATGCAGACAGTGCCTACAAAAGTAAAGGGCACAACTAATGACAAAGGTATTCAAAACAACACATTAGAAAGGTCCAACCAAAACAAACCCTTAACAGAGGAGCAAAAACGCCACAACAAATTTGCCAGTGAAGTTTGTTATGTTGTAGAAAGAGCCTTTGTTGTACTCAAAAAAACTATGGTTTGGCGCAAGCCAAACTCTTAGATATTTAAAGAAATCAAGCAAGGCTTACCCTCGCCTGTATTGCGCATAATTTAAAGCGATCAATAAATATTCAGAGGTCTTGTGCCTAAGACCATAGGGGTGGGTTGGAGTGCCCAAAATTTGGGAAACACCAACAAAAAAGAACTAAGTGCCAAAATCTTCAGTCCAGCCAAGCTGTTATAAGCTTTTTTGAATGGCTGAACTGGGAATTATGGCAAAAGGCGAAGACTTCTTGCTTTAGTTGAGTTTCACCCGATACCAAACTGCATAAAGTGCAGGTAAGAAGAACAGGGTGATAAAGGTACCCACAAAAAGTCCGCCAATCAGTACATAGGCCATAGGCCCCCAGAACACAGACTCTGAGAGCGGCATAAAGGCAAACACCGCTGCCATTGCAGTTAGAATCACGGGACGGGCGCGATGTACTGTCGCCTCAATCACCGCCTGACCAATCGGCATCTGCTCCACCTCTAGGTTCTCTTTAATCTGTGCGATCAAAATCAGCGTATTGCGCATCAAAATTCCCCCTAAGGCAATAATGCCCAGATTGGCCACAAACCCTAAAGGTTGCTGGAACAGTAGCATCGCTGCCACTGCACCAATCACGCCAAGCGGTGCTGTCACCAGCACCATAAACAAGCTGGTAAAGCTGCGCACATAGATCATAATTAAGAAAGTCACGCCTAAAATCATGAGCGGCATTTTTACCTTAATGGAGTCCTGAGCTTGGGCAGATTCTTCCACAGATCCACCAATTTCGACTCGATAACCTGGAGGCAGATCTTGCACAATCGACTGTAGCCCTTTCCATACCTCAGCGGTGGCATCAGGGGGTTGAATGCCTAGCCGAACCTCAGCATAAACGCTAATCGTTGGTTCTCGATTACGCCGCTCGACCAGTGCATACTCCTGACCCACACTCACCTCAGCTAACTGCGACAAAGGAACGGTTTTGCCACTGGGTAAGCTAATGGGTACATCAGCTAACTTTTCTACCGTCACTTGATTCGGTTTGCCTCGCAGTCGCACTTCAGTGGAGCGAATCCCCTCGAGCACAAGTGCAGCCACTGCACCCTGCTCATAGGCATTCAGCTGTGTTGCCACCTGGCTAGGCGTCAAGCCTAGCTGAGCCAAACGCTGCAAATTCCATTTCAACTGAAGATTCGGCGTTTGAGCCTCCCAAGAGAGATGCGGATCAATCAAAAACGCATAATCTTGCATTTTGTGTCGAATGCGGTTGGCTATCTGTGTCAATGTTTCATAGTCTTCCCCCACCACACGGAAGGCCACTGGCCAAGGCACAGGAGGACCAAATAACAGCGGGTGAACCCGCACTCGAGCTTGAGAAAACTCGCCATTATCAATCTGCTTTTGCAGTTGCGCTTGCAGGCGATCTCGTGCATGCCAATCCTCTGCCACCACCACAATATTTCCATAGGCTGGATTTGGCAACTCAGGGTTCAGTGCTAAAAAGAAGCGCGGTGAACCACGGCCCACATAGCTGGAAACGGAGCGCACCCCTTCGCTGTCTTGTAGCTGTTGCTCAATCCGTTTCATTAAACGGTTGGTGGCATCAAAACTGCTTCCCTCAGGTAGATTCACATCAATCAGCAACTCTGGCCGATCAGAGCTGGGGAAAAACTGCTTTTCCACCTTGTTTTTAAGCCCAGCTACTGACAGCACAAAGACCAAAACGGTCAAAAAGACAATCAGCCACTTATACTTAACACAGAAGGTGATGGTCTTTCTCAGCCCACGATAGAAAGGGCGATCAAAAGGATCGGTTTCATGCTTGAGCTTTAAGGTATTGGGCAGTAACTTCACGCCTAAGTAGGGCGTAAACCACACTGCCACCAGCCATGAAGAGATCAGGGCAATACCCGTCACCCAAAACAGTCCACCGGCATACTCACCCACTCGAGACTCCGCCATACCAATGGGCAAAAAGCCCATCACGGTCACCAAGGTGCCGACCAACATGGGGGCTGCAGTAAGCGTCCAAGCATAGGCAGCGGCCTTGACCTTTTCAACCCCCTTCTCCATCTTCATAATCATCATCTCAATGGAGATAATGGCATCATCCACTAACAAACCTAGCGCAATGATCAGTGCCCCTAAAGAGATACGGTCAAAATTAATGCCCGTGACCTTCATAAACACAAAGGTTAAGGCCAAAGTCAATGGCACGGCTAAAGCCACAATAATGCCAGCACGCACCCCCAGAGCGACAAAGCTCACAATCATCACCACCAATAAAGCCACCACAAACTTAAGCTGAAAGGTGTCTAAGGCTAGGTGGATGGCATCCGCCTGATTGGTGATTTTGTCCAACTTAATGCCTGCAGGCAGTTGGCTTTGATATTCTGTCTCAAATTGCTGTAAAGCTTTTTCCAATTTTAAGCCATCGGTGTTATCTGTCATCACCACCCCTAGCAATATCGCTTCATGACCTCGGTCTCGTACCAAAAGCTGCGGTGGGGTTTCAAAACCTCGATGAACCTCTGCCAAATCACCCAACTGCCACACCTTGCCACCAATTTGTACCGGCAGTTGCTTTAAGGCTTTGACAGGGTCTTTTGCCCCTTTTTCTGGGCGAATCTGCAATCGAGGCCCATTCGTTTCAATAAAGCCCGAATTGCTCACTGCCAACTGGGCACCAATTTGGGTTTTAATTTGTTCAAGCGTGATGCCTAAGGTAAAAAGTTTTTGCAGATCCAAATCCACAAAAATTTGCGGCTTCTGTTCTCCCAACAAAATAACTTTTTTTACCCCTGCGACTCGACGCAGTGCCTTACGCATGGTTTCCGCCACTTTTACCAGATCGGTTTGTGGCAAACTAGACTCTAAAGCGGTTAAAGAGTAGAGAGTAAAATAGACATCTTTAAAATCATCTTGGAAAATGGGGCCTATCACGCCTTGAGGCAGAGTTACATCCCCAAGTCGCTTCCGAACCTGATAAAACAACTGCTCACTGACCCCATGAGGTGTGTTGTCAGCAAAGTTGACCAACATATCCACCCTTCCGGGGCGAATTTTGGTCTCTACTCGATCAAACCAATCAATCTCCTCCAGCCGTTTTGCGAGTGGATCCGCCACCTGCTCCTCTATCTCCTTAACGCTCGCTCCAGGCCAGATGGCACTGACCACCATGGTGTTGACACTAAATTGCGGGTCTTCCGCCCGACCATTTAAAACAAAGGCCGCCGTCCCCACCACTAAGGTCACCAAAATCAAGTAGAGCGTTAAAGACTTCTCTTTAATTGCCCATGCTGAGAGATTAAATTTACCCATCTTGGCTCACCCGTACAACTTCAGAGGCGTGCAAGGTGTGTACGCCCATGCGAACAATGGTATCTTCTGCTGATAACTTCCCTGTAACCCAAGCTGTTCTATCAAACAGTTTCACCACCTGCACAGGCTTTAGCACCAGCTTGTTGTCGGCAACCACATAGAGAAAAGCTTGACTGTTTTTCATTAAAATAGCAGTATTCGGCACCTGCCAGACCTTCTCCTGGGTGGAATGGGTAAAGTCTGCGGTCGCCGTTTGCCCAAAAGTAATGCGACTTACTCCTGGTTCATCTGGCAATTGATACGCCACCGTCCAAGTTCGGCTAACGGGATCGGCAGTTGGCGCTTGCTGATAGAACTTTGCCTGAAAATTCTGCCCGCCCACTTGCACCGTCAAAGTGGCCGGCAACTGAGGCAATTGTTGTTTGAGTGCTTCTGGCAAGTCAAATTGAGCCAACTTACCGTGGGTTTGTGCCAACTTCACCACTGGAGTCCCAGTTCCCACAACTTGACCACGGTCTGCCAACACCGCTGTGACCACACCACTTATGGGCGCAGTAAGCTGCGTATAAGCCAACTGGTTCTGTGCCAACTCCAGCTCTGGTTGCAATGCTGCCAAGGCTGCAGTAAGCTTGGTCACCGCATTTTGCGCATTGTCCACCTGCTGTTGAGAAACCAACTTACGGTGCCGCAAATCAACCAATCGAGCCAAATCCCGCTTGGCCGTTTCTAGGTCTGACTCGGTAGAACGGATTTTCGCCTTCACCGCCTGCACCTTGAGTTGATAATCTGTGCTATCTAGTAGAAATAGTTTTTGCCCTTTCTCTACGCTTTCACCCAGCCTCACAAGTCGATGTTCAATACGACCCGCCACCTGAAAACCTACGGAGGACTCTACCTGCGGTACCACTTGCCCTACAAGGGTTTGGATTTGAAAAGTATCCGCCAGCGCTGGATGAGTCACCTTTACTAAAGGGGGCATAGCCTGCTCAGCAGAGGTTTTATTCTCTTTTTCGCAAGCAGTTAAAGAGAGTAAACCAAGTGTTAAGACTAGGATAATTCGAGAAGACGACATTGGCGTAACCATAAATTTTCCTCAATAGGCATGAATAGAGACATGATTATATAACGATATATTTATATGGTGTTTAAAATCTGATTAGAACCTGAATCAACTCTCGCACCAACATGGTGGCATAACTCCCCTTGGGCAAAACAAACTGCAAAGTGAGCTTCTGTTCCGTCTCAAACTGCCAGCTCAAAGCTTGAGGCAGGCAGGTGAGCGCTCGTCGTTCCGGTGTTAAACGCGCCTGTTTTAAACCTTGCCTCCAGCTTTCAAAGGGCGCCAACGCTGCTTCTTCCAGTGCCAAAACTGCCTGCTCACTGCCCAACTCACCATCACCTGGCAAAGGCCCTGTGAGGGCAAACGAGGTATTTTCAGTCTGTTCAGAAGCAAGGTCTTCAATGAACACCTCACCATCAAGAGGGGTTTGCCAATTCCCTAGTGCAATACGGTGGCTCAATGCCACATTAAACAAAGCACTGCGCAGCGCAGAAAGATAGAGTCCTTTTAGATGACGGGGGACTTTGCGACGAGGATTTTGCAAAAACTGCTCTCCCTGCTGGAGGTTTTGCATCTTGTGACCAAAGCGTTGTTCACCAAAATAGTTAGGAAAACCCCGCTGTGCAAGCTGTTGTAAGCGGTGATTTAATTGAGACTGCAAGGCAGCCGTAAGGGGAGAGGGAAAGCGAAGCACCAGTTGAAAGCGATTAGCAAGGTGGTCTCCCACTTTACACTTTTTACTGTGTCGCTGAGCCTTTAGGCAGTTCACCCCTGGCAGGGTATTGAGGCGAGCCATCAATGACGATTCTCGGGAAGTGGGCAACTGCACGCTGATCCACTGCCTTGTCACCGCTTGACGGTCTTTTTTGCCAGCATAGCCGATTGCGGCAGTGGGCAAATTCAATCCCTTTGCCAGCTGTTTCACTAACCAATCGGTATTCTGCCCAACCTTTTCAATCCACAGCCAGAGATGCTCACCCTCACCACTCAGCTCAAAGCCCAGCACCTCTTCTACCACAAAATCCTGAGGCTTAGTTTTTAAGGCTGCTATGGTTACGGGCTCACCGTAAGCCCGTTCAAACTGTTCAAAAACAAGTGTTGGGGAAGCTTTAGGCATCCGTGCTTTCTGTGCCCGCATCGTCTAATGCTAATTCAGACACAACTCTATTTCGCCCTGTTTCTTTTGCTTTATAAAGTGCTGCATCTGCTCGAGCAATAAAACTTTCTATGCTTTCACCAGGACGATAGCACGCCACCCCAAAAGAAGCGGTAATCTGTCCAATTTGTCGCTCACTGCCTTTACGCTTTAAGCGTGCATGTTCCAGTGTGGTACGGATCTCTTCTGCAATTTCCAGTACCCGCTCCAAGGTTTCGTTGGTCACCAATATGGCAAACTCCTCACCACCATAGCGGCATAAAGTTTCATTTTCCTTAGAAAGCTTTTTCATTAGGCTGGCAAAATAACGCAGTACACTGTCCCCTATCAAGTGTCCAAACTCATCATTGAAGCGTTTGAAATGGTCAATATCGGACATAATCAAGCAGACTGAGTCTAATGCTTCCTCTTCCACTTTAGTGGTCATCTCGGCAATGGCTTCATTAAAGGCTTTACGATTACCCACCTCTGTTAGCTCATCAGTCAGTACTTGGGCACGTGCCTTTACCAACTCTTCTCGCAGCCGCTTCACCTCATCCACCGAGTTGATAACCCCTTCTTTCATCGCTTCGGTATCCTCTTTCATGGCTTCTGCCGTTTCCAGAACCACTTTGGTGATTTCACGAATTTGCTCTGTGCTTAAATCAGGATTTTTTAAGTTTTGCGTGCACATTTCTAACTGCTTAGATTCTGAGTCCAACTTTTGAGTCCACTCATTGAACTTTTTTGCCACTGCATTAAGTAAACGACGAAAGGCTAAGTCAATCTGTGAATCTGCATCTTCATTCTGACCTAAATATGCCTCAAATAAATGGCGTCCAGCACGATCATGATATCCGAAAGAGTCAGCTAAAATCTCATCCATCTCTTTATTGAGCTTAGGGTTATCTCCTTTTAAATAGGCATACCACACCAAATAATTAACGGGCGTTGGATTAATGCCCTCTTCCTCAAAAACTTGAGAAATCTTGTCAAAGAGGCGCTTGGCGGCATCTTTTGAATCATGGGAATAGAGTTCTGCCATTATTTCACCTATTTCTACCTATTTCTAATGGGAAAAATCTTATAAATTCTATCACGAAGTTTTTCTTACCTGTGCAAAACTTCCAGTAAAATAAGAGCTTCTATTCATAATATTATTGAGGTCTATTATGCTCAACCCCAAACAACTCGAAGCGCTTGCCAAATCTGTGATGGATGCACTCCCTCCTAACATCGGCAATTTACCAGATCAAGTGCAACAAAACCTTAAAGCCAGCTTAAGCAGTGTTTTTGCTAAAATGGATTTGGTGACACGAGAAGAGTTCGAAATCCAAAAAGGCGTGCTACAAAAAACCCGTGCCAAACTTGAAGCTTTAGAAGAGAGAGTGGCTAAGCTCGAGGCATTGCAACTCCCCCCCACCGAAGATCCACTAAAAAAGGATGAACTCACCTAAGGTGAACCGTTGATGCACAACCTTGCCGCCATTCACACCCGTGCCCTACTAGGACTGGAGGCACCCGAAGTAACCGTCGAGGTGCATGCCAGCAACGGCTTACCCGCCTTAAATATGGTAGGCCTGCCAGAAACCAGTGTACGGGAGAGCAAAGACCGCGTGCGCAGCGCCCTCATCAACAGTCAGTTTCAACTGCCACCTCAGAGAATCACTCTGAATCTCGCCCCGGCAGACCTCCCCAAAACGGGCAGTCGCTATGACCTCCCCATTGCCATCGGCTTATTGGTCGCCACTGGACAGTTACAAGCCGACACAGACTCTCTTGAGTTTTTTGGAGAGCTGGGGTTAGATGGTCAACTGCGCCCCATCTCTGGCATTCTCCCCAGTATTCTCGCTGCCAACCAAGCTGGCCGAACGGCGATTATTCCCACCGCCAACCTTGAAGAGGCCAGCCTACTCGAAAACCCCAAGGTGCTGGGGGCAGAACACCTTTTAGAGGTTTGTGAATTTCTAATCGGCGAAAAAAACTTAAAATCCCCAGTCCTGCCTGAAGGTAAGATGGAAAATGCCATCAGCAGGCAGGAAAATATTGACCTAAGCGATATTCGGGGACAGCACCAAGCCAAGCGGGTATTGGAAATCGCTGCCAGCGGTCATCACCACTTAATTATGGTGGGGCCACCTGGCTCTGGTAAAAGTATGCTAGCCAAGGCATTGATGGGGCTTCTGCCGCCGCTTACACGATCACAAGCAGTCGAAGTCGCAGCGATTCACTCCTTGGCCAAACAGGTCAGACGAGATCTTTTTGCCCCCCCTCTGTCTCAACCGCATCACTCCATTACCCTACCTGCACTAGTAGGCGGGGGCTCTCCCTTCCCTAAACCGGGGGCGATTAGTTTGGCCCACCAAGGTGTAATTTTTTTAGATGAATTGCCCGAATTTAGTCGAACGGCACTTGAAGCCTTGCGAGAACCTTTAGAAAACAAAGAAATTCAAATTTCTCGTGTCAATAGCCACATCACCTATCCTGCTAATCCACTGTTTGTGTGTGCCCTAAACCCGTCGCCCAGCGGATTTTTCCCTGATGACCCGCATGGACGCTGTAAAGATACCCCTGATCAGATTCAACGCTACCTAAAAAAAATCTCCGGCCCGCTGCTTGACCGGATTGATCTGCAAATTGAGGTGCCGCCGGTAGAGATTGCGGACCTGCAAGCTACAAAACCCGATCCTACTGCTGAACACAGTGCACAAGTTCGACTTCGGATTGAGCAGTGTCGCCAGCGGCAGTTGGCACGACAAGGTTGCCTGAATGGTCACCTCTCGGCGAAGCAGTTACAGCAGCAGATACAACTCACTCCGCTAATGAAACAACTCATGCAAAATGCCATTGAGCGACTCGGACTTTCTGCCCGCGCCTATCACGCCATTTTACGCATTACGCTCACTTTGGCAGACATGCAACAAACCACCCCCAACGAGACTCACTTGGCAGAGGCCATTGGCTACCGCACCCTTGACCGGCTCCGACAATCTCCTTAACCCGTCCCCAACCCAATTTTTGAGTACACACTATGGATACAATAGATAGTTTGCTGGATTTTTTTGGTTCCCACTCCCTCTTTCTCACCGCATTTCTGGTAGGGATTCTTGGCGGAGTGCACTGTTTAGGCATGTGCGGTGGTGTGGTGGGCAGCCTCACTTTTAATCTTAGTCCATCAGTACAAACCCGTTTTTTGCGAATGATGCCTTATCAGTTGGCCTACAATCTAGGTCGCATCTCAAGCTATATGATTTTGGGCGCTATTTTTGGACTACTGGGCGCCTCCCTTTCCAACCTCGCCACCTTTCTGCCCGCACAACAGCTTCTACAATGGATTGCGGGACTCTTTATGATTGCACTGGGTCTCTATTTAGGCGGCTGGTGGTTTGGCGTAGTGGCCATTGAGAGGGTGGGCACAAAAGTGTGGCAAAAGCTTCAACCCCTCACAAAAAAATTTAACCGGGTAGAAAAGCTCCACCAAGCCTACCTTTACGGTTTGCTCTGGGGCTGGCTACCCTGCGGGTTGGTGTACAGCATGTTGATTATGGCACTTTCTGCTGGCTCCGCCCTCAATGGTGCTCTGGTCATGGGGGCTTTTGGCTTGGGCACCTTGCCCAATCTGATGTTAATGGGGGCTTTTGCCTTTCTGCTCACCAAATGGGCACGCAACCTCTGGGTACGCCGCACCGCGGGTGCCAGCGTTATCCTACTAGGTGCCTGGCA